>DAOMZC010000099.1:0-12329 GCA_035437965.1 Pseudomonadota bacterium | reverse complement strand
CGAGCGCAGCGGGCGTCAGCTCTGCGCCAAGCTCAGGTGATTAATCGCATCGGCGAGGGACCGCCGCGTCACGATCACCGGGAGCTGGGAGCCGGAGCGGGTGAGGCGCTGCGCGAGCTCGGCGCCGATTCCGGTGATGATCGGCGTGGCTCCCAGCAGACGGATCGATTCGATGAGCCGATACAGAGCGGCAACCGCGGCGCTGTCGAGGCCAGCGACTCCGGTGAGGTCCAAGATGGCCCGGCGCGCGCGGCGCTCTACCAGCGCCTGGAGCAGCCGCTTGGCGAGCTCCTGCCAGCGCTCGGTATCGAGCTCGCCGATGACCGGAACCGCGATCGCGTCATGGCCCACGTCCAACACAGGCGCCGCGAGCACGAGGATCTCTTGCCGCTGACGCTCGACCATCCGGAGGCGCTCGCTGGCGGTGGCCTCGGCTTCGATTCGGGCGGTGATGTCGGTCTGCTCGATCAGCGCCCCCAGCTGCCCCGACACGGGATCGCGCAAGGGGTACAGCGCGATGGCGTGAAAGCGCGGTCCCGCCTTGGTCACGACAGGAAGCTCCACTTGGACGGTCTCATTGCGCAGCGCCTGGGCCAGCAGGGCGCCGCCCGCCTCCGGACTGGCGAGCCAGGAGAACCAGCTGTCGGCCATGGGAAACGTCTCCATGGCCGCGGGGTTCTGCATCTGCATGTACCCGTCGGAAGTGACGAAGGCGATGATCAGCCGCGTGTGGCGCAGCGCCGTGATGCCGCGCACCAGCGACGGCGAGGCCGCGGTCGATAGCGGCAACGCCTGGTTGAGCATGGCGAGTCGGCCGTCCGCCCGCGTGACCCCGCGCAGGTGGAGGAGCACCATCGTCGGCACGCCGCGCGGGTAGAACGCCCACTCCTCATGCAGGATCTGGCCGGCGCGCACGGCCGCGATGATGCGCTCAAGGCGAGCCAGAATCTTCGGGGGCGCTCCGACGATCATCTCGCGCTCACTGAGCGCCTGGGTACTGTCTGCCTGCCAGAGCTCAAGCGCCGCGGCGTTGGCCCAGCAGACGCGCGTGGAATCTATATCGAGAAGCCAGACCGGCACGGGCGAGAGCTCCATCCCTGCCTCTAGGGCTGACCAAGAAAGATACTCAGCCATTTTCCGTCCGCATTCCTCCCTTCTCTGCCGAACGACTCACGTACACCTTTGCAGACGAGATTGTACCATCGATCTGGGCGAACCGGTCATTTTCCTTGTTCGTTCGGCGCCGGGGTCAGGCTGACACAGCCGTCCGAGAAAGGAGCGACCCGCAACAAATAGGAAAGCATGCCGAAAATGTTCTTTAGTGAACCAGACCCAATCGCCCGATTTCTCTGCACCCGTATCTGTCTTTTCGCGCGCCATCCGTTTTTTTGCGCCGCCGGCGCCCGTCGAGCCGCTGCCCCCCGAAGCGGTGCGGCCGCGCTTCCGCTACTGGCGAGCGCGCCTTTTGTCCTCGACGTTCATCGGCTACGCGGTCTACTACATTGTGCGCAAGAACATCCCGGTGGCGATGAAGGCCATGGGTGACGACCTGGGCATAGACAAGTCGAGTCAGGGGGTGATCCTGACCCTGCACGACATCGTGTACGGCATCTCCAAGCTCGTAAATGGCATGCTCGCGGATCGCACCAACCCGCGGGCGCTGATGACGCTCGGCATATTGGGCTCGGCGGCGGCGTGCTTTGCATTCGGACTTGGCAATACAGTGTTCGTACTGTCCGCGCTGTGGGCGCTGAACGCCTGGTTTCAGGGCATGGGTTTTCCGCCGGTCGCGCGCATCCTGTCGCACTGGTTCAGCCCGAAAGAGCGCGGGGTCAGCTGGGGCATCTTCAACACCTCCCATATGGTGGGCGCGGCGGCGGCGCTGGCGCTGTCCGGCTGGCTGCTCGATCACTACGGCAACTGGCGGCTGGCGTTTCTGGTTCCGTCGGGGCTGGCGCTTTTGTGCGGGCTCTTCCTGCTGGATCGGCTGCGCGATACCCCGGCTTCGGTCGGCTTGCCGCCGGTCGAGGTCTATTCCGGCGAGGCACTGTCCGATGCCAGCCGCAAGCCGGAGGCTGAGCTCAGCGCGGTGGAGTTTCGCCAGTTCGTACGCCGACAGGTTTATCAGAATCCGTACATCTGGATCATTTCGCTGGCGAACTTCAACGTGTACGTGGTGCGCTATGCGTTCCTCAACTGGGGCCCGACCTACCTGCAGGAAGTGCGCGGCTGGAGCAAGCTGGAGAGCGGCGGACTCACGGGCACCTTCGAGCTGGCGGGGCTCTGCGGCTCGCTGCTCGCGGGGTATGTCACGGACCGCTGGATGCGCGGGCGGCGGGCGCCGCTCTGCGTGCTCTATATGGTCGGCGCGGCGATTGCGACGTGGCTGTGCGCCTACACCGGCCACACCACGCTCAGCTTCTGGCTGGCCGGCTTCACGGTGTACGGGCCGCAGTTTCTGGTCGGCGTCATGATGGCGGATCTGGCCACCAAGCGCGCGACCTCGACCGCCATCGGCATCTCGGGCTTTTTCGGGTATCTCTCGGGGACGGTGAGCGGCTGGGGTATCGGCTCGCTGAGCCAGCACCACGGCTGGAGCGCGGTGTTCAATTTGGTGATCGCAAGCTCGCTGTTGTCGGCGCTGCTGTTCGCGCTGTGCTGGAACGCGCGAGCCAAAAATATCGAACCATGACCAGCGCGGCAGTCGTTTCGCAGTCTCACCCGCGCAGGAAGCAGCGACCCAGATCGACTCGCGGCTGGCCCTAGAACTTCACGCGCTCCATCTCGCAAGCGAGGTAATCCGGTGCCAGGTGAGCGTAGATTTGGGTGGTCTTGAAGTCCGAGTGTCCCAGGATGCGCTGGAGAGCGAGCAACGACCCACCCTGCATGACGAAAGTCGAGGCGAAGGTGTGGCGCAGGATGTGCCAGGGTTTGTTCGGGCGCGGGCAGCCGGCGGCGGCGAAGACATTGCGGATCGCCTGCTCCCCCAGCCGGGCGGTCATGCCCCAGCGCGAGCGGTATAGCACCGGACAGATCAGGTTTTCGTCCGTCTGCGGGCACCGCGGGCGCCACTCGGCCAGCAGCTCGGCGACTGCCGCCGGCAGGGGGAGGTGGCGGGGCTTGCCGCTCTTGGGCGTCGTCGCGAACGAGCGCGCCACGGTCAACCGGCGGCTGTTCAGATCAATATCCTGCCAGCGCAGGCCGAAGGCTTCACCCCGTCGCAGGCCACAGCGCAAGCACAGCACGATGGCCACCCAGCGCGACCACCTGATGAGGCTACCTTTGCTGCGAGCCATCCGCTCAGCCTCTCTCAGCAGGGCTGCCGCGTGCTCCTGAGAGAGGTATTCCAGCGAGTGCTCAGCCTGCGGCATGGCCAGCCCGCTAGCCGGGTTGCGCGACAGCGCCGCGACTCGCACCGCCCAGGTCATCACCGCGGACAGCGCCTGTAACGTGGCCCTGGTCGTGTTGGGCTTGTATCGTCGGCCCAGCGAGGACCGCGCCGCGTCGAGGTCCTGTCGCGTGAGCTGCTCGGCAAGCTTCTTGCCTAGCATCGGCAGCAGTCGGTTGAGGCACAACCTCATCTGGTAGCGGTAATGATCGAGGTCCTTGACGCGCGGGGTGTGCTCGACCAGGAAGCGCTCCATAAGGTCTGCGACGGTTGCGGCCCCCGCGGACGCCTCCGGCATCCCCACTCGCTGGCGGTTGACCCGCGCCTCAACTTCCACGAGCAGCTTTTTCGCCAGCTCGCGAGTCGGCTGGCGGCTCGCCCGCTGCTTTCTTCGGCCGTCGATATCCCTGTACCGAATGTAGTAGTGGACCCGACCTTTTGCGTCAACGCGCCTGACGATGTCGCCCATGAATGTCGTCCCATCCTTCGTCCACGGTCTCGGTGTAGGTACCCCTCGACATGCTTGAGTCTGCTTGACATGGCGGCGGCGACTTATCGTCGCACGCGAGGCATGGGCGGGTCTATAGCTAAGTGGTCGACCATATTCAAGAATTTTGTCAGATCCCGTCGGAGAATCTGGCCTGGATGGGGGCCTCGTCCATCCTTCGTCCCAAGTCTCCAGGTAGGTCTTCGGCGCTGCGGCTAGAATCGACGCCGCGGTAGCCCGAGGCCGGTGGCGCTGTATGGGAAGGCGGCGCGGGCCCGGGCGCGGCGGACAAAATAGGCGTTGTCGGCGGCGCGCAAAGTCCTGATAATGAGCCGGCGCAGCCGCTGCGAGTACGCACCCATGTCCATGCCAGATCCGGGAAATGCCTGGCTCGCCGAGGAGCTCGCCCGTACCCTCGATGGCCTGTTCGGGCGGCGGCTCGTGCTGGCGGCGACGGCGGTGCTGGCGCGGCTGCCGTGGGCGCTGCGGGCGCTTGTTTGCACCGCCGGTCTGGTCGCGCTGACCCTGCTTGCCGGCGCCGCCCTGGCAGAGCCGCGCCCGCTGCGTGAGATAGACCTCTGGGCGGGCCTGCTGCTGCTGGTCACCCTGATTGCTTATGAGGGACTGTTGCGCCAGGTCAAGCGCGTGGCGGGTGCCGCCATCATTCCGTCCCTGTCGCCGGAGGCGGTGGCGCGGGCGCGCGCCTTTGCCGCGCGCAGCTTCCTTTTGAACCGGCAGGCGGCGGTGTGCTTGGGGCTCGGGCTGCTGACGGCCGCGCCGCTTGTCCCGGCGCTGCGGTTCTTCGTCGGTCACCCGGGGCCGGCGACGCTGGCGTTCATCGCCCTGGGCTCGGCGGTGGTGACCAGCCAGGTGTACATTCCGGCCAGCGTCTCGCTGCTCAGCCTCGTGTCTACCGTGGGGCGGGTCGAGCTGTTTCCCCTGGACCCGAACCACGCGCCGCTGGTGGTCGGGCTGCGCCGACTCGGGCAGCAGACGGTGGTGGTCACCGCGGCGATGGCCACCGTAGGCGCGCTGGGCCCGCTGCTGCTGCCGGGTCTGGGTCCGGTCGCCTATGTGCTCTCGGCGATGGTCCTGTGCGGCGCAGTCGCGGCCTCGGCGGCGCAGTTCTTCGTGCAGCAGTACGCCCTGGGGACGCTGCTGGCGCGCGCCCGCAACGAGTCGATAAGCGCGCTGCAGCACGAGATTGCTCCCCTGTTCGCCCGCCGCACCGCGCTGTCCGAAGATGAGCGCGGCACCCTGGAGTCGCTGCTGCAGCTCTACGACCGGGTCGGCAATATCTCGACCCGGGTCTTCACCCCGCGCCAGGCGCTGCGGTTCGCCGGCCCGCTGTTGATCCCGACAGTGACCATGGTCCTGACCAGCCTGCACATCGAGCTTCCCAAGCAAGGTCCGCTCGGGCTGATTCTGCACCAGCTGCTCCGGCCGTGAGTGCCGCGGGCCCAGCGGTGCGACCCTGTTCCTTGGCGGCACGCACCGCGACTACGCGACTACGCGACTATTGATGAGTAACCCGGCCCCAATCGACACGTTTGCAAAGGACTCTCTTGTCTACCCCTAGCAAGCACTCCGCTGTTCTTCTGACCGGAATTACACTGGGCCTTGCCTTGAGCCAGCTCGACTGGCCCCGGGCGGGGCTCGCTGAGGCCGCGGCCGAGCAGCTCATCCCAAGTGAGAATTACCGGCTGAAAAATGGACTGCAGGTGATCCTCCATGAGGATCACCGCGCCCCGTTCGTCGCCGTGCAGGTGACCTATCACTTCGGACCGCTGTACGAGCAGGCCAAGACCCGCGGCGTCGCGCATCTGATCGAGCACCTGATGGAAGGCAGCACGGAACACCTCAAGCCGGGCACACCTGGCGCATACCTGCGGCGGATCGGAGCGGTGAAGATCGACCTCGATCTGGAGCCCGATCGCACCGATTCCTGGTCGGTAGTACCAAGCGCGAACCTGGAGCCGGCGCTTTGGGTGGAGAGCGATCGCATGGGGTTCCTGCTGCCCGCGGTCACCCAGGGAGACATCGCCACCAACAAGAAGCTGATCGAGCTTGAGGATCGCCAACGCCTGTCCACGGTCCCATACGTCGTCGGGGATGATCAGCAGTCGGCCGCACTCATCCCCCTTGGCGACTCCTTCCGCGGCAACTGGCGAGGGATCGTACCCGCGACGAGCAGACCGGCGGAGCTCGCGCCCATCCTGCGCCGCTTTTACGCGCCCAGCAATGCCACACTGGTGCTGGCCGGCGACTTTACGTGGAAGGACGCGGTCCGTCTGGTCGATAAGTATTTTTCGACCCTGCCGACGATGCCGCCACCTGCCATGCCCCAGGTCGAGCTCGGCGCCATCGAGAAGGAGGTGGTGCTCAAGCAGATCGACGCGGTCGCCCGGCGCCCCCGCGTCCGGCTGGGGTGGCTGGCACCGGCGCTCAAGCAGGAAGACAGTGTGGTCGCCGAGCTGGTGGCGCTGCTCCTGGATCGCGGGACCTCGGGCCGGCTCTATGAGCAGCTGATACGGCCGGCCGGCTTGGCGCAGGATGTGCGCGCGACCCGCGTAGTCAGGTCGCCGCAGTCGCTGCTGCTGATCACCGCTCACGCCGAACGGGAGACCGCGCTGCCCGAGATCGTCAAGGGCATCGACGCCGTCCTCCAGGAGCTGGCCAGCACCGAGGTCGGCGCCGACGAGCTCACCGCAGTGAAGCGCCGCCATGCCAACCAGCGGCTGCTCCAGCTGCATGACATTCTCAACAAAGCCCACCTGCTGCAGACGTACAATCACTATCTTGGCACGCCGGACGGGCTGGAGCAGGAGCTGGCCCGCAGCGAAGCGGTCAGCGCCGCCCAGGTGCAAAAGTTTGTCCGCGACTACCTCGCCCCGGCGCATCGGGTCGTCTTGTACTCGACGGCAGCGCAGCAGGTCGTGATCTCTGGAGAGAAGCCATGAGGAGCGCGCTCCTGCTGCTTCTGTTCTGCGCTGCGGCGTGTCACCAACCCTGGCGAAATGACCCCCCCCCCGCCGCCAGCAGCGTCTCGGTGCGCATCCCGGCGTATGAGCATCGCACCCTGGCCAACGGTGTCCAGGTCTACCTGCAGCAGGACGCCTATCTGCCGCTCGTGTCGGTGCAGCTCGTGGTGCGCGCCGGCGAAGCGGCGGTAGCGGCGCCGCAGGCGGGGCTTATGCAGGTGTTGTATGAGATGTTGCTGGACGATCCGGTGCTGACGCGTGAGCTGGACAATCGCGGCGCCAGCGTGCAGCTTGGACTGCGACCGGACGGAGCCTTCATTTTCGCTAACGTGGCGTCAGCGGACGCCCTGCCGACCCTGCAGCTACTCGCCAAAGCCCTGCGCGAGCCGCGCCTGACCGCGGACTCCTTCGCCCGCGTCCAGGCGCGTCGCCTGGCCACGGTCTTTGCGCAGACGCCTTCCCCGGTGCAGCGGGCCGCCAATGCCCTGCTGGCGGCAATCTACGGCCCGACGCATCCCATGGCCGTCACCGGGCGCAAGACGCTGACTCCGCTCAGTCAGCTGCGGCTTGAAGATGTGACGGACGCCTACAAGCGCTTCATCGGTCCAAAGAACGTTGCGGTGGTGATGACCGGGCGCGTACCGGTGGTAGTCGGATTCGCCTGGGCGCAGAAATATCTGGGGGACTGGGCGGCAGAGGCCGAAGAGCCTAAAGTCACGCAGCAGCCTGTACCCGAGTCGCGCAAGGTGGTTCGGCTCGTACCGGCGGCCGGCCTGCCCGGAACCCTGGTCCTCATCGGCGGCCGCATCGACTGGAAGGAGCGCGGGGATGAGGCGGCGGCGCGCGCCGCGGCGAGGTTTCTGGCGACGCAGATCGCGGTGCAGCTGCGGCTCCGGGGTTACGCCGCGCCCGGCACGGAGACCGAGGTGGAGCTCGAATCCTACGCCTTCGGCGCTCACTACGTGCTGCGTACGTTCGTCCGTCCTGAGTTCACTCGCATCGCATTAAAAGAGATACAGGAGCAGCTGGCCGGGAAGGTCGCCATCCACATTTCTGCCAAAGATAGCGGAGAATCCCAGCTGCGGCAGATCCTGTTTCACTTGCAGCTCTACCTGAAGCTGCATGAGTCGAGCAAGCTTACCGAAATCTCAGCGCTCGTCCACGCCTTCCGCGGACTCACGGAGATCGCGCTGAACGCCGCTTCCCTGTACGTGCGGCAGCTGCCGGAGGTCTACTACATACGACTCCTTGAGGGCTTCAACGCGCTCACAGCCGGCCAGATCGACCGGGGCGTAGAGCGCTACTTCGCGCCTGCCGCGGCGCAGGTCGTCCTGGCAGGTGATCCGGCGCTCATCGAGTCGCAGGTCCGCGGCGCCGAGTTTGGCACCGTGCAGCGGCTGCCCCCCGACTGAGCCTATCCGGCCATCGCCCGACTGCGAGCGCAGCGGGCGTCAGCTCTGCGCCAAGCTCAGGTGATTAATCGCATCGGCGAGGGACCGCCGCGTCACGATCACCGGGAGCTGGGAGCCGGAGCGGGTGAGGCGCTGCGCGAGCTCGGCGCCGATTCCGGTGATGATCGGCGTGGCTCCCAGCAGACGGATCGATTCGATGAGCCGATACAGAGCGGCAACCGCGGCGCTGTCGAGGCCAGCGACTCCGGTGAGGTCCAAGATGGCCCGGCGCGCGCGGCGCTCTACCAGCGCCTGGAGCAGCCGCTTGGCGAGCTCCTGCCAGCGCTCGGTATCGAGCTCGCCGATGACCGGAACCGCGATCGCGTCATGGCCCACGTCCAACACAGGCGCCGCGAGCACGAGGATCTCTTGCCGCTGACGCTCGACCATCCGGAGGCGCTCGCTGGCGGTGGCCTCGGCTTCGATTCGGGCGGTGATGTCGGTCTGCTCGATCAGCGCCCCCAGCTGCCCCGACACGGGATCGCGCAAGGGGTACAGCGCGATGGCGTGAAAGCGCGGTCCCGCCTTGGTCACGACAGGAAGCTCCACTTGGACGGTCTCATTGCGCAGCGCCTGGGCCAGCAGGGCGCCGCCCGCCTCCGGACTGGCGAGCCAGGAGAACCAGCTGTCGGCCATGGGAAACGTCTCCATGGCCGCGGGGTTCTGCATCTGCATGTACCCGTCGGAAGTGACGAAGGCGATGATCAGCCGCGTGTGGCGCAGCGCCGTGATGCCGCGCACCAGCGACGGCGAGGCCGCGGTCGATAGCGGCAACGCCTGGTTGAGCATGGCGAGTCGGCCGTCCGCCCGCGTGACCCCGCGCAGGTGGAGGAGCACCATCGTCGGCACGCCGCGCGGGTAGAACGCCCACTCCTCATGCAGGATCTGGCCGGCGCGCACGGCCGCGATGATGCGCTCAAGGCGAGCCAGAATCTTCGGGGGCGCTCCGACGATCATCTCGCGCTCACTGAGCGCCTGGGTACTGTCTGCCTGCCAGAGCTCAAGCGCCGCGGCGTTGGCCCAGCAGACGCGCGTGGAATCTATATCGAGAAGCCAGACCGGCACGGGCGAGAGCTCCATCCCTGCCTCTAGGGCTGACCAAGAAAGATACTCAGCCATTTTCCGTCCGCATTCCTCCCTTCTCTGCCGAACGACTCACGTACACCTTTGCAGACGAGATTGTACCATCGATCTGGGCGAACCGGTCATTTTCCTTGTTCGTTCGGCGCCGGGGTCAGGCTGACACAGCCGTCCGAGAAAGGAGCGACCCGCAACAAATAGGAAAGCATGCCGAAAATGTTCTTTAGTGAACCAGACCCAATCGCCCGATTTCTCTGCACCCGTATCTGTCTTTTCGCGCGCCATCCGTTTTTTTGCGCCGCCGGCGCCCGTCGAGCCGCTGCCCCCCGAAGCGGTGCGGCCGCGCTTCCGCTACTGGCGAGCGCGCCTTTTGTCCTCGACGTTCATCGGCTACGCGGTCTACTACATTGTGCGCAAGAACATCCCGGTGGCGATGAAGGCCATGGGTGACGACCTGGGCATAGACAAGTCGAGTCAGGGGGTGATCCTGACCCTGCACGACATCGTGTACGGCATCTCCAAGCTCGTAAATGGCATGCTCGCGGATCGCACCAACCCGCGGGCGCTGATGACGCTCGGCATATTGGGCTCGGCGGCGGCGTGCTTTGCATTCGGACTTGGCAATACAGTGTTCGTACTGTCCGCGCTGTGGGCGCTGAACGCCTGGTTTCAGGGCATGGGTTTTCCGCCGGTCGCGCGCATCCTGTCGCACTGGTTCAGCCCGAAAGAGCGCGGGGTCAGCTGGGGCATCTTCAACACCTCCCATATGGTGGGCGCGGCGGCGGCGCTGGCGCTGTCCGGCTGGCTGCTCGATCACTACGGCAACTGGCGGCTGGCGTTTCTGGTTCCGTCGGGGCTGGCGCTTTTGTGCGGGCTCTTCCTGCTGGATCGGCTGCGCGATACCCCGGCTTCGGTCGGCTTGCCGCCGGTCGAGGTCTATTCCGGCGAGGCACTGTCCGATGCCAGCCGCAAGCCGGAGGCTGAGCTCAGCGCGGTGGAGTTTCGCCAGTTCGTACGCCGACAGGTTTATCAGAATCCGTACATCTGGATCATTTCGCTGGCGAACTTCAACGTGTACGTGGTGCGCTATGCGTTCCTCAACTGGGGCCCGACCTACCTGCAGGAAGTGCGCGGCTGGAGCAAGCTGGAGAGCGGCGGACTCACGGGCACCTTCGAGCTGGCGGGGCTCTGCGGCTCGCTGCTCGCGGGGTATGTCACGGACCGCTGGATGCGCGGGCGGCGGGCGCCGCTCTGCGTGCTCTATATGGTCGGCGCGGCGATTGCGACGTGGCTGTGCGCCTACACCGGCCACACCACGCTCAGCTTCTGGCTGGCCGGCTTCACGGTGTACGGGCCGCAGTTTCTGGTCGGCGTCATGATGGCGGATCTGGCCACCAAGCGCGCGACCTCGACCGCCATCGGCATCTCGGGCTTTTTCGGGTATCTCTCGGGGACGGTGAGCGGCTGGGGTATCGGCTCGCTGAGCCAGCACCACGGCTGGAGCGCGGTGTTCAATTTGGTGATCGCAAGCTCGCTGTTGTCGGCGCTGCTGTTCGCGCTGTGCTGGAACGCGCGAGCCAAAAATATCGAACCATGACCAGCGCGGCAGTCGTTTCGCAGTCTCACCCGCGCAGGAAGCAGCGACCCAGATCGACTCGCGGCTGGCCCTAGAACTTCACGCGCTCCATCTCGCAAGCGAGGTAATCCGGTGCCAGGTGAGCGTAGATTTGGGTGGTCTTGAAGTCCGAGTGTCCCAGGATGCGCTGGAGAGCGAGCAACGACCCACCCTGCATGACGAAAGTCGAGGCGAAGGTGTGGCGCAGGATGTGCCAGGGTTTGTTCGGGCGCGGGCAGCCGGCGGCGGCGAAGACATTGCGGATCGCCTGCTCCCCCAGCCGGGCGGTCATGCCCCAGCGCGAGCGGTATAGCACCGGACAGATCAGGTTTTCGTCCGTCTGCGGGCACCGCGGGCGCCACTCGGCCAGCAGCTCGGCGACTGCCGCCGGCAGGGGGAGGTGGCGGGGCTTGCCGCTCTTGGGCGTCGTCGCGAACGAGCGCGCCACGGTCAACCGGCGGCTGTTCAGATCAATATCCTGCCAGCGCAGGCCGAAGGCTTCACCCCGTCGCAGGCCACAGCGCAAGCACAGCACGATGGCCACCCAGCGCGACCACCTGATGAGGCTACCTTTGCTGCGAGCCATCCGCTCAGCCTCTCTCAGCAGGGCTGCCGCGTGCTCCTGAGAGAGGTATTCCAGCGAGTGCTCAGCCTGCGGCATGGCCAGCCCGCTAGCCGGGTTGCGCGACAGCGCCGCGACTCGCACCGCCCAGGTCATCACCGCGGACAGCGCCTGTAACGTGGCCCTGGTCGTGTTGGGCTTGTATCGTCGGCCCAGCGAGGACCGCGCCGCGTCGAGGTCCTGTCGCGTGAGCTGCTCGGCAAGCTTCTTGCCTAGCATCGGCAGCAGTCGGTTGAGGCACAACCTCATCTGGTAGCGGTAATGATCGAGGTCCTTGACGCGCGGGGTGTGCTCGACCAGGAAGCGCTCCATAAGGTCTGCGACGGTTGCGGCCCCCGCGGACGCCTCCGGCATCCCCACTCGCTGGCGGTTGACCCGCGCCTCAACTTCCACGAGCAGCTTTTTCGCCAGCTCGCGAGTCGGCTGGCGGCTCGCCCGCTGCTTTCTTCGGCCGTCGATATCCCTGTACCGAATGTAGTAGTGGACCCGACCTTTTGCGTCAACGCGCCTGACGATGTCGCCCATGAATGTCGTCCCATCCTTCGTCCACGGTCTCGGTGTAGGTACCCCTCGACATGCTTGAGTCTGCTTGACATGGCGGCGGCGACTTATCGTCGCACGCGAGGCATGGGCGGGTCTATAGCTAAGTGGTCGACCATCATGCAGCGGCAGGGCGGCAAGGCCCCGGCGATGCAGCCGCTGGAG
>DAOMZC010000098.1:1875-12333 GCA_035437965.1 Pseudomonadota bacterium | reverse complement strand
GCCAGCGCGGCGCGGATCTCGGGCACCACGGTCGCCGCGATGCGCTGCTGCGCCAGCGTGTCCTTGTCCGACTCGCGCCAGCCGGGCGGCGGACCGAGCGCCGCGAAGCCTTCCTGCAGCTGCAAAAGCTCGCTCTGGCACTGCGGGCACTCGCCGGTGTGCCGGCGCAGCCCGGCCGCGGCCTCGCCGTCCGGGGTCGGGTCGAGCAGGATCGGCAGATCTTCGGCGCGCGGGCAGCGCTCGACCAGGCTCATTTGAGCCCGGCCCGCTGCAGCAGCTCGCGCAGCTTCAGGTACCCGCGGTGGGCGCGCACCTTGACCGCGCCCTCGGTGGTGCCCAGGATCTGGGCGATCTCGGCGAAGCTGAGCTCGTGCCAGCGGTGCAGCACGATGACCTCGCGGAAGCCGGCCGGCAGGCTGTGAAGGGCCTGCTGCACCGCCGCGGCGCGCTCGGTCATAAGGTCGCCCGGCGGCCCGGGCGCCGGCTCGGGGGCCAGACCATCGTCGGTCAGGCACTCGCTGGCGCGCGAGCTGCCGCGGGCGTGATCGCGCCGCAGGTTGGCGGCGATCGTGTAGATCCACGGTGAGAAGCGGGCCTGGGCGTCGAAGCTCGAGCGGGCATGGTGCAGGCGCAGCCAGGTCTGCTGCGCCAGGTCCTCGGCCAAGACGCGATCGCCGGTACAGTGCAGCAGGTATCCGTAGATACGCCCCGTGTAGCGGCCAAAGAGCGTCATGAACGCCTGCTCGTCGCCGTTCACGTAGCGCCCCATGAGTTCTTCATCCGTCGTCTGGCCATCTGGCTCCGCGGCTCGGCCTCCCCCGCTTCCCTCGCTCTTAAGATGCAAAAGCGGCGCTCCAGGTAACGGGCTCGGCTTCGGCACCTGCCCAGCATACCTGAGGGCAGAGCCGGCGCGTCCTAACAGCTGTTCAATTGAACCCGAGGATCTGGGCGGCCTGGGGGCGGGCGGCGACTAGCGGATGGGCAGCGACTTGTCGTTGAGGCGCCAGTCGTAGTCGACGTACTTGAGCTGGGCGTCGGCGGGGATCTGCGCCGCGGGCGCGCGGTAGCGGTTGATGAAGGCGAGCACCGCCGGCCCCGCGCCGCCGAAGTCGTCCTTGTACCAGTTGAAGATCATCGACAGCGTCACGGTCTTGCTGGCCGCGTCGTAGCGGACGTTGCGCGGCTCGTTGCAGAACCGCCGGGCCTCGGCGTCGAGCTGCTGGTCGACCTTGGCCGCGGTGAACGCGGTGCGCGGCAGCTTGGGGCAGCCGCCGCTGGCGCAGTTCAAGGCGAAGTGGACGCGGCCGTCCTTGAAGCGCGTCCGGATGAGCTTCTTCTCCAGATCGTCGAGGTTGGTCTCTTTGCCGTCGACGGTAAACGTCGGGCTGCGGAAGAACTTGTACGTCTCCTCATCGACCTGCTTGAGCTTGGGCAGCCCGTCGATGACGTTCTTCCACACAAGCAGGTTGTAGGCCGACAGGTAGTAGGCGAGCGCGGCGCCCTTGCCCTTGTACAGCTCGGGCGTCTTGTCCGGGCCGGTGGCCGCGAGCGCCGCGTACAGCTTCTCCACCGTGTCGGCGTCCTTGCTCTTGAGGGCGGCGTAGTCGACCCGCCCCTCGGCATCGACGTAGCGCTGCAGCAGCGCCTCATATTCAGCCGTCGCCAGCGGCCCCGCCGGCGCCGGCACCCGCGGCGCCAGCGCTGCGGCCTCCGCCCGTCCGACCAGCCCGCCCGCCGGGCCGGTGAGACCGCCCAGGCCCAGACTCAGCGGCAGCGCGAGCGCCAGCCCGCGCGCAAAGCCGCCCCGATTCATAGCTCGCCCCGGCGTCTTGTGCGCTCCGGGCGCAAGCCGAGCTCTCTTCTGCGTCATCTGTTCTCCCTCCGCTTACCAGCCCGCCAGGGCACCCCGACGATAAACAGCCACACTTTACCACGTCCCCCGGCGCCGGGCAGCGATTAGAAGTCGGCCCGCACCCCGAGGTCGGGGAAGATCGGCAGGCCGACCACCCGCCCCTCCTGAAACAGCTGCCGCCCGCCGTACACGAGGGTCTCGGCATTTCGCCGGTTGTAGACGTTCTGCACCTCGACGAACAGGCCGAGCTTCCAGCGGTTGAACGTGAAGGTCTTATCGAGCCGCACATCCAGCTGGTGGAAGTCGGGCAGCCGGCTGTCGCTCTTCGGGCCGAGCACCGCGTCGTAGGACTGGAACTCGAGATCGCGCAGGCCGCCGATGACGCGGGTGGCCGGGTTGCCGGTGACGTAGCGGAAGCGCACCCCGGCCACGAGGCCCCACGGCAGCTTGTAGCTGGCGACCAGGGTCAGGATGTGGGTCTGATCGAAGCGATACAGGTACCACGGCGCCTCGGGCCGGTCCCGGCGCTCGCTGCGCGACAGGGTGTAGGCGACAAAGCCCCACAGGTTGTGCCACTCGGGCTGGCGGATGAGCAGCTCGCCGCCGTAGACTCGCCCCAGGCCCGCGCTCGTGTAGCCGACCTGCTCGTCGATGACGACCAGGTTGCGCAGGTCCTTGTAGAAGCCCTGGGCCTCGAGGTGCAGGCGGTGCGGCAGGTCGAGGTCAAGGCCCGCCACGTAGGTCGCGCCGTGCTGCCACAGAAGGTACGGGTTGCCAAAGCGCGGCGACAGCTCGGCCCCCTGCGGGGCCTGGTGGTAGATGCCCAGGCCCGCCTTGAGCGCCAGGTGGTCGGGCACAAGCTGCGCCCGCAAGAGCAGGCGCGGCTCGGTGAACACCAGCGTCCGCGCCACCCCGTCGCCGGCCGCCGGCGCTGAGGCTCCCGGGGCGAGCGGCGCGCCGGTCTCGGCGGCCGGGATGCGCAGGTAGTCGACCGCCAGCCGCAGCTGCGGCGACAGCATCAGCCGGTCGCCCAGCAGGTGGAAGCGGGTAATCAGGTACGGCGCCGTCTGCACCAGGTTGTAAAGCAGGAGCTCGCGCACCGAGCCGCCGTTGGCGTCGGAGAAGAAGCTGTCGCTGAAGAAGCCGCTCTCGCTGCGGCCGGCGTCGGCGACCATCGAGCCGCCGCCGACCGGGATGTTCTGCCCCTCGCCGCCGCCGTGGCCGAGCGGGGCGACGGTCTCGACCTGCGCCCGCAGCCCCTCGAAGTCCAGGCCCAGCGCATAGTCAAAGAGCCCCGCCAGCTTCTGGCGCAGCTCGGCGCGCAGGTTGTAGCCGAGCTGCGCCACCTTGAGCTTGTAGGCCTGCCCGCCCCCCGGCTGGGCGCTGTTGTCGACCGCGAACGTGTCGCCGCCGAGCGACGGGGTGATGACCAGGACGGTGTCGGCCCCGAAGCGGTGGGTGTAGCGCAGCCGGGCGCGGCTGAAGTAGGACTTGCTGTCGATCGCGACCACCGAGTTCGGATCCGGATCGTCGACGCGCGCGGTGATGTCGCTGGTCGCGCCGAAGATCATCAGATCGAGCTCGTCGCGTGCCGAGGCCTGGTAGCGCAGGGCGAGCTGGTAGTCCCAATAAAAGGGCGACAGCTGGGTCGGGCTCTTGTTGAATAGCGGCAGGAACGCCGAGATCCACGACAGCCGCGCCGCCAGCGCGACATGCAGCCGCTTGGTCAGCGGCCCCTGCACGGTGATCGCGCCGTCGATCAGATCCAGCGTCACCGAGCCGTGCCAGCGATCCGACTTGGGTGCCCGGGTGGTGATGTCGACCACGCCGCCCAGGCCCCGCCCGTAGTCGGCCCCGTAGGCCCCCGGGCGGAAGCCGACCTCCTCGACGAACTCGGCGTTTATCGTCGATCGCAGGCCGCCGAAGTGATAGACCCGCGGGATCGGCACCCCGTCGGCGTACACCCGGGTGTCCTGCGGCGCCGAGCCCCAGACGACGATCTGGCCGGCCCCGAACGGCGCGCGGGCGATCCCCGGCAGGTTCTGGATCGCCTTGATCGGGTCGTTCTGCGCCCCGGCCACCCGCTTGAGCTCGGCGGCGGACAGCGCCGTCTGCACCACCTCGCGCCGCACCGGCTCGGCGCGGACCACCGCCTCGAACGGGCTCGGTCGGGGGGCGACATAGTAGATGACCTCGGTGGTGCCGCGGCCCAGGTGCTCTTTGAGCGTCGCCGCCCGGCTGCGCGGACCGCGCAGCTGCACCGTGTAATCGCCCGGCTCAAGCCCCGCGATGCGAAACCGGCCCTCGGCATCCGTCTGGACTTCCGCCAGCGCTCTCCCCGCGGCGGCTCCCTGCGCTTCCGCCGGCGCTCTCCCCACGGCGGCTCCCTGCGCTTCTGCCGGCGCTCTCCCCGCGGCGGCTCCCTGCGCTTCCGCCAGTGCTCTCCCTGCGGCGGCTCCTAGCGCTTCCGCCGCGCTGACGCTTATATGGACGCCGGCGAGCGGCTCGCGCGAGCCCTTCTCGCGGACCGTGCCGCGGAGCTCGCCCACGCTCTCGCTCGGGACCAGGCCGGCTGCCGGTTCACCGGCTGGCTGCGGGGAGGCCGCCGCGGCGCCGCGCCCTCCAACGAGCGCGGCCCAGGCGAGAAAAACAGCGCTACTTACAGCCCGGCAGCGCGCCCGCAACGCCAACCTTCGCCAGGTCATCGCCCTGCGGTTCGTCGATGCAGTTCAGCTTGCCGTGCCCATCCCACAAGATATCGCCGCCGCTGCTAAAGCCCGCGCCCTTGAGCCCCGGATCGGGGTCCTTGCCGTTGCCCTGATAGGTGTTCTTGCGCAGCACCGTCCCGTCGGGATCCGGCTCGACGTCGATGCCCGTCGGATCCGGCAGGAGCTGCGCCAGGCCGATTATCGCCACCCCCACCGAGCGGTTACCGGTGATCCGGTTGTTCTCGACCACCGTGCCGTCCGCCGCCATCACCGCCACGCCGATGCCCGCCGGGATCTTGGACACGACCGCCGTCGGATCGCCCCAGTTCACGCGGTTATTGTCGTGGACGTTGTTGTTGCGCATGGTGCAGTTCTGGCCCACCTTGCTCGGGTTATTGGGCAGGACGAACGCCAGCAGGCCGGAGGTGTTGTCCCACGCCTCGTTGTCCTCGACGAGCGCGTCGACAGTGTTCTCGATCTCGATGCCGGCGACGTTGCCGTGCACGCGGCAGCCGCGCACCACCGCCCGCCGGCTCTGGCCAACGTAGATGCCGGCGTCGCTGATGCCGGTGGCGACGCAGTTCTCGACGAGGATGTCCTCCGACTCGACCGGGTAGACGCCGTAGCGCCCCGAGTTGTCGGCGATGATGTCGCGCAGCACGATGTTGCGCGTCTTGCTGGTCGTCACCCCGTTGCCGCTGTAGTTGCGCACGGTGAAGCCCTGCATGGTGAAGTTCGCGCCGCTGACGATGACCGCGTCCTTGAGCAGCCGCCCCGGCTCGACCGTCCCGTCGAGCACCGCGCGCTCCGCGGACCCCTCGCCCTTGACCTCGCCGAGCAGCATGATGCCCGAACGGTCGACAGAGACCGTCCCGTTATAGACGCCCGCCTCGACCTTGACGACCCAGCGGTCGGCGGCCGGCGGCATCATCGCCAGCGCCGCCTGGATCGACTCCCCCGGATGGACCACCACGTTCGGCTGCGGCGACGAGTCACCGCACCCGGAGGTGAGAAAAACGAGAGCAAAAGCGGGCGGAAGCAGGCGACACCACATGGAGGCTCCTTGCAGGACAGCGGTCGAGGGTTTTAGAAGCGGGCGGGACTTGTTCATGGCAGCGGACCCGTGGGGACGGGCAGCCCGGAGGGCACCTGGGTCGGGATCTCGGGCAGGCGCGACTCGTCGGTCAGCGCGTTCAGGAAGGCGATGAGGTCGGCCTTCTCGCCCGGCGCCAGGTCGAACTTGCGGATCTTGTCGTCGATGTTGTCCTGGTGAAAGCCGAGGCCCAGGCCCCCGCCCTTGGCGTAGAAGTCAAGGACCTCCTCCAGGGTCTTGAACACCCCGTTGTGCATGTACGGGGCGGTCTTGGCGATGTTGCGCAGCGTCGGGATCTTGAAGGAGTTCAGGTACGCCTTGCCGGTGAGCAGGGCCCCGCGCCCAAGGTCGGCGTCGAGCTGGGCGGGGTTCTGCGGGCTCGGCACGCCGATCACCTTGAAGTCGGGGTTGGCGAAGGTCGGGGTGCCGTGGCACTCGAAGCACCGCGTGCTCACCGAGCGGAACAGGTTCAGGCCGCGCACCGCTGCCGGCGGCATGGCGGTGCTGTCGCCGGCGGCGTAGCGGTCAAAGGGGGTGTTGACGGCGAGCAGGGTGCGCTCGAAGGCGGCGATGGCGGCGGCGATGTTGTCCAGGGTGATCGCGCTGCCGGCGCTGCCCGCGAAGGCGGCGGCGAAGCGGCTCTTATATTCGGGGATCGCCTGCAGCTCGGCGATGAGCCGAGCGGGGTCTTCGCCCATCTCGATCGGGTTCTGGATCGGGCCCTTGGCCTGCTCCTCGAGCGTCGCGGCGCGGCCGTCCCAGAACTGCTCGCGGTAGAACGCCGCGTTCCAGATCGTCGGCGCGCTGCGGCCGCCCTTCTGGCCGCGGATGCCGACCGCCACCGCGCGGTTGTCGGTGAAGCCGTGGTCGGGGTGGTGGCAGCTGGCGCAGGCGACTGTGTTGTCGCCCGACAGGACGGGGTCGAAGTAGAGCAGCCGCCCGAGCTC
This sequence comes from Pseudomonadota bacterium, assembly GCA_035437965.1. GTDB lineage: Bacteria > Myxococcota_A > Polyangia > Palsa-1104 > JAEUJZ01 > CALFML01. The sequence continues at coordinate 5,733 of DAOMZC010000098.1, read as the reverse complement.
GATGCGCTCGGGGGTGCTCTGGCTGCCGGGCGGGCGCACCATGGCCGGGAACGCCATCTGCAGGCCGGTCCGCGGCACCTCGCCGGCGCCGAGCGGCAGCGGCACCTGGCACTCGGCGGTGCCCTGCCCCTCATCGAGCCACACCGCCTTGAGCCCCTTGGGACACTGGAGGGTCGGCTCGTTCAGCGGGCCAGACGGGGCGCTCGCCTCTCCGCAGGCGGCGCCCAGCAGGAGCCCGCCAAGGAGCGGGCCGGTGATGCTAGCCAGCGACGAGAAAAAGGACCGGGCGGCAGGGGTTTTCATGCGCCGCACCGTAGATCAAGCGGCCCCCGCCGGGCAACCACTTAACTTGCCCCATTCCCGACCAGTGACCCGACAACTGTTACCGCATCGGTACCGCATCGGTACCGCATCGGTACCGCATCGGTACCGCATCGGCAAGCCGGCCGGCCCAGACGAAAAAGGACAAAAAAAGAGGCCGGCCCGAGAAAGGCCGGCCTCAGTAACCCCCGCCCGGTCGTGGTCAGGATGTTTGAACCCCTACCTCAGTAGGTGGGTTCCACAAATTAGCCGGATTGGGCTTCCCGACATGCGGGCATGCACGCCACGGCCAGCGGCGGATCCCTGGTTCAAGACTTGTAGGGAAAAAACACTCCTTGCCGAAGCGATTCGGGCAGCCAGGTCGTTTTTGAGCGTACGGGTTCCGCCGGAGCAGGTCAAGACCGGCAGCGCCGCCTGCCGCGGTCTCAGCGAGGGGAATTCTTTCTAAAATGACGAGCGGGCTCGGCGGCTCAGAGGGCCGCCCGGCAAAAAATCGCTGCCAGTTGCGGGCTTAGCTGTGGTATGGCAGGAGCCATGGCGTCCGCCACGCCCTTCGGTCTCCGTCACGCATCGGCATCGTCAAGGAAACCTTCGGGGTCGCGGCCTTCCGACGCGGATCACCAGGGCAAGAAGGCCGCGTCGGCCGCCAGGGTCGCGGGAACGGCGGCGGCGCTCGCGTCCCGCTCAGAGGAGGCGAGCAGCGACGAAGACGTCGACGCGCTCGACCCGCGCCGCGAGCCGGCCTTCCGCCTCCGCCGGCTGCAGAACTGGTTCTTCCTCGGGCTCATGTACGGCTTCTTCTACATGAGCCGCTACAACTTCAGCGCCGTGCAGGCCGCCGTCGCCGAGCAGTTCGGCTGGAGCTACAGCGACTACGGCTCGATCATCAGCGCCGGCCTTCTGACCTACGGCTGCGCCGTGTTCTTCAACGGGCCGCTGGCCGACCGCATCGGCGGCAAGCGCGCCATCCTCATCGGCGCCGCCGGCGCCGCGGTGTTCAACGTCCTGTTCGGGCTGTGCCACCTGTTCCTCCTCCGCCCGGCGGTGATCGTCCGCGAGCAGGTGGTCGTCCCGGCCCAGCTGGCGAGCGGCATGTCGAGCTCCACGGTCATCGCGATGTTCGCGGTTCTGTGGGCGTGCAACCACTACTTCCAGTCGTTCGGGGCGCTGTCGATCGTCAAGATCAACGCCGCCTGGTTCCGCATCAGCGAGCGAGGTCAGTTTGCCGGCATCTTCGGCATCATGATCCAGGGTGGGCGCACCCTGGCGTTCACCCTGCTGCCGATCACCCTCAAGTTCTTCCCCTGGCAGTACGCCTTCTTCATCCCCGCCGCCTTCCTCGTCGTCATGTGGTTTCTGTGCCTGAGCCGGGTCGAGAACACGCCCGCCTCCGCCGGCTACGGCGAGCTCGATACCGGCGACGAGAGCCCCGAGGAAAAGAACGCTGATGTAACGATCAGCTTCGTCCTGCGCAAGGTGTTCGCCCGCCGCGCCCCGTGGATCATCGCCCTGGCCTCGATGTGCATCGGCATGGTCCGCCACTCGGTCGACCACTGGTACGCGCGCTACATCGGGGTCATGTTCGGCGTCCCGGCCAAGAACCTGGCGACGTTCGCGCCTTACGAGTTTGCCTCGGTGGCGATGCCGATCGCGGCGATCCTCGGCGGGCTGTGCGCCGGCAATGCCTCGGATCGCCTGTTCGGCTCGCGCCGCGCCCCGGTGATCTTCCTGGCGTTTATCGGCCAGGCGGCGTGCCTGCTCATGCTGCGCGGCTACATCCACAACTCATGGGGCGCCTGCCTGGCGCTCGTGTTCATCTCGTTCTTTGTGCAGAGCGCCCACTCCCTGGTGGGCGGCGCGGCGTCGATGGACTTCGGGGGGCGCAAGGCGGTGGCGACGGCGGCGGGCTTGTTTGACGGGGCGCAGTACCTGGCCGGCTCGATCGTCGGCGCCGGCATGGGCCGGCTCCTCGATCACTACCGCGAGGCCGGCCGCCCGGGCGCTGAGTTTGCCGCCTGGCCGATCCTGCCGCTCTGCTTCGCGGTCATCGGCGCCCTCATCATCTCGCGGCTATGGCACGCGCTGCCCGGGCGCAGCGCGCACAGCCCGTCGGCTACTTCGCCGCGGCCCCGCTACTCGCTGCGGTCGACCCTTGCCCCGGAGGCTGAATCATAGCCGTCTCGGTGCTGTCCTTGGGCAGGAGCGAGATGAACTGCGGCGCCAGCTTGGTCTTGGCCTCGGCCTTGAGGCCCGAGTTGCTGCTGTACAGCGCGAACGGCATCACGTCGGTGGTCGAGCGGACGCCGTAGGACTGGAACACCACCGCCCCGATGGCCTCCTGACCGTCGATGAAGAGGTCATAGGTCAGCGGCTGCAGCGGGGCCTGCAGGTCCAGGGTCTGGGGCACCGCGGCGTTGGTCACCGCGTCGAACGACACCTGATCGCCGTCCACGGTCACCGTGTCGCCGGGGTAGGCGTTCTCGAAGCGGGCGTAGCCGAACTGGCAGCCCGCCGGGCAGGTGATCGTGCCCTGGAACGTGTGCGGGAACCTGTCGCCGAGCCAGGTCAGGCGCCAGACGTTGCCATCGGTGGTGATGCCGTAGGTGTTCGGATCGGCGACGACGCCGACCCCGGCATCGACGACGAAGGCGTCCAGACCCGGCTGGCCGGGGTACGGCTGGGGGGTGGGCTGGGGGTACGGGGTAACGACGGGGCGGCTCCGATAACCTCCGCAGCCGGCCAGGAGAACCAGGGTGGCAAAGATCACGCTCTTCATAAGTTGCTCCTTTTGTTGCGTACGCACCGCGGTGGACGCGTCTGTCTGATGGACGGGCAGGCTGGTGCTTACATTCTTAGTATCTGCGCCAGCCGTCACATTGCATGCAGCAACGCGATAGTCCTGCGATTCAGGGCGCCTGGCGAGCCGCTCAACCGACGGCCTCTCCCGCCGCTGGCCACCCGGCGCCCTGCCCGACTAGGCCCGATCTACATTTGGTCGGGCCGCATCGCTTGTAGGCGGTTGCGCGCCCGCGAACCCGTGGTTATTTTTAAATCATGACACCCACAAGAACTACTGAAAACCTAGCTATCCGCGAGTCTGCTGATCAGCTTGTGCATCAATCGGTGGTCGACATCGCCCTGCAGCGCGTACGCCTCCCAGGCTACTACACGGCAGCCCACGCGCAAGCCATCGTGGCCCAGGCCCCCGACGAGATGACCGCCGTCCAGGTGGGCATCGAGCCGAGCGGATCCGGCGTCTTCCTGCTGTTCTGGATGCCGCCCAGCGCCAACGTGTCGAACTAGCCCTGCCAGCCTAGGAGGGTATTAAGATGCTGGCAGGTAACTAAGGCGGAGCCGGCTCTGCTTATTTCCGAGCTAGCGCCGTCTTTTTTAGTTAGCTTGTTTAGAAGGGCTTGCCGCCGAGCTGGAAGAAGAACGACCAGCCCGGGGCGGGCGTGGCCGAGATCTCCTCGGTCGGGGCCAGGTCGTAGAACGGATCGGGGTAGTAGTAGCGCTGGTTGAGGACGTTGTAGAAGT
>DAOMZC010000098.1:0-1775 GCA_035437965.1 Pseudomonadota bacterium | reverse complement strand
AGGTCGTAGAACGGATCGGGGTAGTAGTAGCGCTGGTTGAGGACGTTGTAGAAGTTGAGGCTCGTCCACAGCCGGTTCTTGAGGAACTTGGCGCGCACCCCCAGGTTCAGGATCGCCTGCGGCGGCAGCCGGTCGAACGTCAGATCCGAGAACGTGGCGATCGACGAGCCGTCGGCCAGGGTCAGCCCGCGCACCCGGTTCGGGTCGTCGTAGCTGCCGATCGCCAGCAGCGTCCCGTTGGTCTCCAGCCAGCCCGGGATGAGGCTCAGGACCCAGCCGAGGGTGAACCAGTGCTGCGGCATGGTGCGCAGAAGTCCCCGATCATTGGTCGTGATGTGCAGGAACGTGTAGCCGAGCGACAGCACGTGCTCGCCGGCGAACATGCGGGCCGAAGCCTCCACCGAGTGGATGTAGCGCTTGGACGGATCGCTCTGGGTGCGGCTGTCCGAGCGCCGGTTCGAGTAGCTGCCGGTCGACAGCACGATGAGCGAGGTCAGCTCGGTGTAGGCGTAGTCGGCGCGCAGCTGCAGGGCGCGGATGGGGCCGATGTTCTTTAGCAGGCGGGCGTTCCACTCACCCTGGAAGGCCTGGCTCTGCTCGTTGGACAGGCTGCGATTGCCGCCGAACTGCACCCCCGAGCCGTTGGAGTCGGTGTTGTTGAACACCGGCGGGCGGAAGCCGTTGGCGTAGTTGGCCTTGAGGTGCATGTCCTGGTAGAAGTTCCACACCAGCGACGCGCTGCCGAGCAGCTGCCCGTTGCCGCCGATGAGCGCCCCCTGATAGCCGCGCTGCCCGACGCCGATCTGGTAGCGCACACCGGCGTCCAGGATGAGCCGCGACACCGGCCGGAACTGATCCGATATATAAAGGGCGGCCACCGTCCGACTGGTACCGAACACGAACGGCAGCTGGCAGCCCGGGCTGAAGACTGGGGCGCGGGTCGTCGCGTTGTAGCTCTCCAGCGGGCAGGCGATGGGCAGCCGCGCCGGATCGATCTCGGGGAAGTTGACCGAGGTGGTCGGCACCAGCTCGTGGAACACGTCGCCGCCCCACAGGAGCCGGTTGCGCAGCGGCAGTGAGGCGTCGCCGTCGACGCTGAAGCCGACGCGGTAGGACTGCAGCGGCGCCTGGATGTTCAGCCCGCTCGCCAGCAGCGCCGAGCCGGGCAGGATGGCCACGTCCAGGTCGCGCACGAACTGGATGCCGTACAGCTTGGCATCCAGGCCCACCCGATCCTTGAGGAAGCGGCTCTTATACTGCAGGGTCAGGTAGCGATCGATGATGTTGAGGTGGTTGCGCACCGGCGTCCCCGCCGGCGAGTTCGTCGCCACGTCGAACGGACCGCTGGTGATCGAGTTGACGAAGCTCAGCGAGTTGTTCATCTCCGCGATCGGGATCGAGTAGGACAGGGTCACCGGTCCGTAGGTGATCTTGCCGTCGATGTTGACGATGAACGAGCGCTGCGGGTTGGTGTCGGCGGCGTCGCCGTAGACGTGCGGCCCGGGCGGCGACGGCGCGGCGCTGCGCAGGATGGTGCGCAGGCCGCTGTAGCGCGGCGCCAGGTAGTTCTCGTAGCTTACGTGCTGGACGATGCTGAGCTTGGGGCCGCGCTTGAACTTGAAGCTTTTACCGAACAGCACCCAGGCGCGGAAGTCCTGCGGCGAGCCGTCGCCATCGCCGTAGCCGACCCCGGCCTCCAGGCCGTTTATGTCGTCGGCGTCCTTGGTGATGAGGTTGACGATGCCGAGGAACGAGTTGGCACCCCACAGCACGCC
>DAOMZC010000097.1:0-12383 GCA_035437965.1 Pseudomonadota bacterium | reverse complement strand
CGGCGAGCTCACGCTCCAGGGCGCGGATGTCCGGCGCGAACGGCCCGGACAGCACCCCGCGATCGAGGACCCGCATCACCGCCGCCCGATCCGGCTCGGTGATGACCGGCCACCGTACGTGCTGGCCGGACTTGATGACCGGCGGCCCGCCGCGCAGCGCCAGCGCCTTGTGGGCCATCCCGGTCATCCTTGCTGGGCGCCGGCGGCCCAGTCCTGCAGCAGGTCATGCTGCTTGAACAGATCGTGGACCGGACGCTCGCTCTCGACGTGGTAGGGCGACTTGAAGAACAGCGACAGCTGCTTCTGGATGCCGCGATCGCCGCGCCGGTGGGCGAGGTCAAGCAGCCGCACCAGATCCAGCACCAGCGGCGCCGCCAGGATCGAGTCCTTGCACAGAAAGTCGAGCTTGAGCTGCATCCGCTCGCCGAGGAACCCCACCAGATCGATGTTGTCCCAGGCTTCCTTGGCGTCGCCGCGCGGCCGGTAGTAGTGGATGTGGACCTGGTGGTCCTCTACCTCGTAGCCCAGGATGTCATCGAGCACCGACTGCTTGCTGAGCACCTTGGTCTTGTTGCTGGCCGGATCGTTAAGCACCAGGCCGTCGTTGTTGCCGAGGATGTTGGTCGAGAACCACCCCTCGACGCGCAGCTCGCGAATGGCGAAGGCCGGGGCGAGCACCGTCTTGAGCAGGGTCTGGCCGGTCTTGCCGTCCTCACCGGCGATCGGGACGCCGCTCTGCTCGGACAGCTTGCGCAGCGCCGGCACCATCGAGCGGCTCGGGGTGAAGTTACAGTGCGACATCCCGAGCTTGCACGCCAGGTACAGGAACTTCATCGCGGGGCTAATCCGCGAGTCGCTGGCATCCAGGCCCGCCTCGAACGCCTCGACCGAGCGGTGCACGTCGTCGATCTCGCAGAACTTCTCGGTCGACGACAGGTTCACCATCACCAGGCGCGTGAGGTTGTGCTGTTTCTTGAACGCCTCGATCTGGTCACTGAGGACCTTCAGCTCTTCGCGGAAGTTGGCCGTCTGGACCAGGTTCTTGCCGCCCATGCTGTGCAGGAACTTCGACGAGGCGACCGTCGGCCAGGGCCGGATCGCGGTGAGCTCGTCCTTGACCTGATCGAGCAGCGCCCGCGGCACCACGGCGTGGCTAATCGCCGCTTCATACGCGTTGTCGGCGCGCAGGTCCCAGCCGCCGAAGACCAGATCCTCCAGCGGGACCATGTCGCTTACGACTTTGTTAAGACCGCCGCCCTCGGTGATCATTCCTTCCCGGGGAACGAGGCCCTTTTTCATCAGCTCGACGCCCGCTATCACGGTGGTGGCAACCGCGCCGTTGGATCCTACGATGCACACCCCCACTCCAGATCGATTCATGCTTTTTCTCCGTCTAGTCCTAAATATCGCCAGTGAAAGTTCGCAGCACATCCCGCCGCCGCTCATCTACGATGCGGGGGAACTTGTTCTGCACACTGGCCTGCCCCAGCGCCTCCATGAACTTGCGCGTTGCTCCACGCGCAAGCGGAGTGACTACCGGAGGCAGGATCGCGACATCGTTGGCGCGGTGCTCCCGGTACACGCGGTTAAGCTTGCACAGCTCGCGATCCACCGCCGCACCGAACTCGGCCAGGTCGGTGGGGCGGCGATCGAACTCGAAAAAGAATACGTAGCGGCCCTTGGCGGTGCCGTCGACGCCGACCTCGGATGAGGCGGCGAAGTCGACCATCGTGCACGGGTGCTGCGCGGCGGCCTGGGCCACTGCCTGCTCGAGCTCCAGGTGGGTCGTGAGCTCCTGCGTGACCGACAGCACACCGGAGGCGCGACCGGCGAACTGGAGGCGGTGCGGGAAGACCGAAGTGAACCGCACGAAGTCGCCGATCTCGTAGGCGAACAGCCCCGAGCTGGTGGTCAGGATGACCGAGTAGTCGCGCCCCGTCTCGACCTCCCACAGCGGCACGCGCGGCGCATCGCTATGGCCCTGCTTTTCGCGCGGCACGAACTCGAAGAACACGCCGCGGTCGGGAACGATGCGCATGCCGTCGTCGTTCAGGCTGTCGGTCGCGGCCAGGATGCCGCCTTCGGTGGCGTTGTAGTTGTCGATGAGGATGACCGGCGAGCTGCTGGGTCGGCCGATGCGCTGGTTGATGATCCCGCGATACGGCTCGGCATGGACGCCGCCGCCGAACAGGACGCGGAGGTTCGGCCAGATCTGGGAGACCGAGTCAGCGCGTCTTCCTTTAGTACGAGCCACGGCCAGCACGCGATCCAGAAATATCGAGAACCAGCAGGTAGTTCCGGTCAGCCCGACCACGTCGTAGTCGAGGTACGCCTCGGCAATGGCGTCGAGCTTCCGATCGTAGTCTTCCATCTCGCGCAGCGGCGACCGCGGGAGGAGCAGCTGCTTGCTGACCCAGGGCATGTGCAGCGACATCAATCCGGGGTTGGTAGTGATTCCTACGGGTCCGTCCGGTTTGATGACTGCGGGTGGCAATAGTCCGACCGTATAACCGCTGATCATCGTGCGATCACCGGTCAGAGTCAGGTAGCGCGCCACCAGATCGAACCCGGCGCGCTGCTGCCAGCGAATCTGATCTTCCGAGATCGGAAGAAACTTGTGCAGCGCCGCAGTCTGCGACGTTCCCGAGGACTGGCCGTAGTAGGGGATGAGACCGGGCCAGAGGATGTCGCGCTCGCCCTTGCGCATGCGGGTGAGGTAGGGCTCAAAGCCGGCGTAGCTGCGGACGGGGACGCGGGCGGCGAAGTCCTTGTAGCTGCGTACCTCGCCGAGGCCGTGGGCGCGGCCGAACTCTGTATGAGCGGCGGTGGCGCAGTGCGCGAGCAGGGTCGCGGTCTGCGCCCGCTCGGGGGAGCGAGCTCTGTGATCCCACTGCGCGACACGTACCCGGGCGGCGGCCCACAACGCCGGCCCGGCGATACCGGTCAAACCTGTCAGGATAGATCTTTTCATGGATCCGGGAACGGGACTCAACACAGCTCCTCGTTGAAGGTGCGCACTGTACAAAGTTGGGAAAGGAGCCGTCAAAACATTATGACAGCCCGGCCCATATAATGATGGGTCAGAGACGGGAGAGTTTATTCCGGTGCGTTTCCGTACTGGCCCGTGCGAGTTCGTAAAAGGGCGTGCGATTGGGAGCCTTTATCTAGACTCCGATCGGTTCCCGGCCGCCCTGGGGCGCCGGGCTTGCTCGCGATCCCAGAGAGGCGTGCGAGTCGCCGGCAGGGAGCGGACGCGCTGATCGCGGGCAGGGAGCGCCGTGCGGATCGCGGGCTGAGAGCCGATCGGCCAGAGCGTGAGCTGGGGAGCGAGCGAGCGGTGGCCGTCAGGCGGCCGGCTGAGGACCGCGGGCGATGATCTCGGCGGCCAGCTCGTCGGAGATTTCGCCGGGGGGGCGGCCGGTCTGCTGGGCCCGCTGGGCGATCTCGCGGATCGTGCCGTGGATCTTGCTCGCCTTCTCGCGCGCCTTGGCGGCGTCGTAGCCGGCGACCTCCTGGGCGACGTTTATCAGGCCGCCGGCGTTGATCGCGTAGTCGGGGGCGTAGAAGATGCCGCGGCGCAGAAGCTCATGGCCGATGTCGGCCGACTCGAGCTGGTTGTTGGCGGCGCCGGCGATGGCGCGGCAGCGCAGGCGGGGCAGGGTGGCGGTGCTGATCGCGCCGCCGAGGGCGCACGGGGCGAAGATGTCGCACTCGACATCGAAGATCGCGTCCACGGTGGTCACCGCGGCCCCGGTCTCGCGCGCCACGCGGGCGACCCGCTCGGGATCGACATCGGCGATGGTCAGCCGGGCACCTGCCGCGTGCAGCTCGCGCGCCAGGTAGCCGCCGACCGCGCCCACGCCCTGGATGGCGACGTGCAGGCCCTTGAGGCTGTCGCGGCCGAGGATCACCTCGGCCACCGCCTCGATGCCGCGGCGGCAGCCGAGCGCGGTGAACGGCGACGGATCGCCCGAGCCCGACGAGGTGCCGAGCACGTGCGGGGTAACCGTGCGCACGATGTCCATGTCCTTGGTCGAGGTCCCCGAGTCCTCGCAGGTCAGGTAGGAGCCGTGCAGCTGATCGACGAAGCGGCCGAACGCCTGGAAGTAGGCGGTGCGGTCAAAGCCCGGCTGGTGGATGGCGGGGGTCGCCCAGATGACCGCCTTGCCGCCGCCGTGCGGGAGTCCGGCGACCGCGGCCTTGTGGCTCATGGCGCGGGCCAGGCGCGTGACATCGTGGACGGCTTGCTGCTCGTCCTCGTAGATGCGCACGCGGCAGCCGCCGATGGCCGGTCCGAGCCGGGTCGAGTGCAGCGCGATGAGCGCCCGCAGTCCAGTTGCCGCATCGGTCCCGAGGTGAAGCTGACCGTACCCAAGATCCCTGAGGATAGTGAAAATCATACTCAGCTTATGCCAGCACCGGCGGGCGCCAGGCAACCAAAAACCTCGCCGGGCTACTGGCCCGATCTTTAGAAAACGAAAAACGGAATGGGAATGTCATTTGGAACGCGGGCCGGCGGTCAGGTGCCGTGGAATGAAGGCTTGCGCTTCTGCAGAAACGCGCTGACGCCTTCGCGCGCGTCGTCGGTCTTTGACAGGATGCTCTGGGCCTGGGCCTCCCACTCGAGCATCGCGCTCAGATCGAGCTCGGCGGCGCGGCGCAGTCCCCGCTTGGTCATCGCCTGGGCGAGCGGGGCGCCTTTACACAGCCGCTCGCACAGCCGCAGGGTGGTCGCCGGGAGATCCTCGGCCGCGACGCAGTGGTGGACAAGGTCGAGGGCCGCGGCGCGCTCGCCGTTAAAGACCTCGGCCTCGTAAAGGAGCTGCGCGGCGCGCGCCGGGCCGACCACCCGCGGCAGCAGCCACAGGAGGCCAAAGTCGCCGGTGAGACCGACGCGATGGAACACCGCGCCGAAGCTCGCGGTGGCGGCGGCGATCCGCAGGTCGCAGGCCAGCGCGAGCGACAGCCCGGCGCCCAGGCACGGACCGGTGATCTGCGCCACGACCAGCCGATCGAGCTCGTAGAGCTGGGCGATGACCTGGCTGTCGCGATAAAGCTGGGCGTGCCGGGTCGCCACCGGCCAGGCCAGCCGCTCGGGCATGGTGCGCAGATCGCCGCCGGCGCAGAACGAGTCGCCGGCGCCGGTAAGAAGGACGACGCGCACCCGCGGATCGGCGGCGATCTCCCGCAGGTGGACGCCGAGCTTCTGCCACTCGGCGGGGCCGAGCGCATTTTTGACCTCCGGGCAGTTGAGCGTCAGCACCGCCAGCTGACCGTCTAGAAGGCTCGATAAATCAACGGGCACGGGTCCTCCTCCATCGGGAACAGATTCGCCAGCTTTCCCACGCCGGGCGTCCCATAAGGCATGTTACCTTCCTTCGCGCAAAACGATGGGTGAGTCTTGCTGGGGCGCCTCGACTTGAGCTCGAAAAGGAGTCGCATGATGTCGCAGTCCGGTGGGGTCTGGTCTCGCTCTGCGGTCCGCTGGCAACCCGGGCGGCGCCGCGTCGGGGTGGCGGTGCTGTGGGTGGTGCTGGCGCTGCTTTATGGCGAGCGCGCCGAGGCGCAGATCCAGAACGGCCAGATCCAGGGCCTGGTCAAGAGCGACGCCGACGGCAAGCCGCTGCCCGGCGTCACGGTGACGGTCAGCGGGCCGGCGCTGCAGGGCGATCAGGTCGAGGTCACCGGCGCCGACGGCCGCTACCTTATAAACCAGCTGCCGTCGGGCGATGACTACGTGGTGCGCTTCTACCTCGGCGACACCGTCGTCGAGCGGCCCGGCGTGCGCATCGTCCAGAACAAGACCTTGAGCATCAGCGTCACCATGCCGCTCAAGCAGCAGACCAAGGAGGTCAAGGTCATCCGCGAGCGCGCCCCCAACGTCGACACCGCCACCGCGAACTCGGGCCTTGAGATCAACGAGGACGTGCTGCGCAACACCGCGGTGCGCGGCCGCACCTTCGAGAGCGTGCTGGCGCTGGCCCCGGGTACCGTCGATCCGCCGCGCGGGCAGGGCGGCGACATCGGGGTGTCGATCTCGGGCTCGACGGGCAACGAGAACAGCTTCATCATCGACGGCCTCAACACCTCCGATCCCAACACCGGCGTCGTCGGCACCGAGCTGCACCAGTACTTCATCAAAGAGGTCAACGTCATCACCGGCGGCTACCAGGCCGAGTACGGGCGCGCCACCGGCGGCATCATCTCGATCGTCACCAAGAGCGGCGGCAACGAGTTTCACGGCAGCGTGTTCGGCTCGCTGCAGCCGTTTCAGCTGCAGCCGCGCACGGTCGGGCGCCTGGGCGAGGCGCTGGCGCTGCGGCGCAACGCCGATGGCCTGGTGTACGACTATGGCTTCGAGCTCGGGGGGCCGATCGTCAAGGATCGCATCTGGTTCTTCGTCGGCTTCGCGCCGACCACCACCGTCCTGCAGAACGAGCGGGCGGTGCGCCAGACGCTGCTCGATCCGCTGACCGGCCAGGCGCAGTCGCTGTCCGACTACCAGTGCCCGCCCTACCTGGCGACCACCCTTTACTGCCGCGGCGGCCGCCTGCTCGCCCAGGCGACGCGCGAGCTCGACGAGCGGACGCTGCGCTACGACGAGACCCGGCGCCTGTTCAACGGCGTCGCCAAGCTGCAGTTCAACATCAACCAGGACCACAACATCACCGTCGGCTACACCGCCTCGCCCAGCACGTTCGACGGCTACAACAACCTAAGCCCCTTCCGCTCCGCCAACATCGACGACTTCGCCTACGCCAGCACCCAGCAGGTGCACGACGTGTCGGCGCGCTACGTCGGCAAGGTCATGGACCGGCGGCTGCAGATCGAGCTCCTTTACGGCTACCACTACCAGGGCCTCAACCAGACGCCCAAGCAGATCGACAAGCAGAACATCCAGTACCTGGCCGGCGCCGACAACCCGTACTCGCTGGCCGACTTCGAGGACATCCCCGAGTGCCGGCGCCAGGCGGCCTTCAACCCGTGCCCGATCACCTCGTACGAGCGCAACGGGTTTGGCCAGTACAACCGCACGGTGCTGCAGCGGCACCAGGCGCTGGCGGCGCTCACCTACTTCCTCAACGCGCTCGGCAACCACGCCTTCAAGCTGGGCTTTGACTTCGAGCACCTCAGCAACGACAACTTCCGCACCTACAGCGGCACCGACGCCGACCCCACCGATCCGGCCACCGGCCACGTGCTCTACCAAACAAGCGCCGACGGCCAGCGCTACCGCAACTTCGCCGAGTACTCCACCGTCGATCCGGCCACCGGCGAGACGCGGCTGCTCGACGGCTTCACTTCGCAGACCTTCACCAACAACTACGCGCTGTACCTGCGCGACAGCTGGAACATCAGCAAGCTGCCCGGCGTGGTGCTCAACGTCGGGGTGCGCTGGGAGGCCCAGGAGCTGTTCGGCGCCGACGGCAGCCGGCAGATCGGCATCTACGACAACATCGCCCCCCGCGTCGGCGCCGTGTGGGACTTTACGGGCAAGGGGCTGTCGAAGCTGTACCTGAACTACGGGCGCTTCTACGAGTCGCTGCCGCTGACCATCAACGATCGCCAGTTCAGCGGCGAGGGCGTGTTCACCGGCGCCGAGGTCAGCGACTGTCCGCTCTCGCCGCTGCAGCCCGGCGGGCGTCCGCTGCCCACCGCCATCGGCGGCAAGGCGGCCGGGACGTGCGACCTCAATAACCCGAATGCGGACGGGGCCAACCAGAACGGCGGCCGCTACGGCAACGTGGTGCCGGGCCTCAAGGGCCAGTACCTCGACGAGGTGGTGGCGGGGCTGAACTACCAGGTCGGCTTGGATATAGTGCTCGGCATCGGCTACATCTACCGGAGCCTGGGCAACATCGTCGAGGACATGTCGGTCGATGGCGGCACCAACTACCTCATCGGCAACCCCGGCACCGCCCCCGATCCCGCCCGCGTCGCCGAGCTGCAGGCGCGCGTCGCCAGCCTGCAGCAGGCGGCGCCGACCCCGGCCAACCAGGACGCGCTGCAGCGGGCGCAGGCGCAGCTTACCGCCTATCAGTCGGTCGGCCGGCTGTTCCCGCGCGCCAAGCGGGTCTACAACGCCCTGGTGCTCACCGCCAACAAGCGGCTGTCGAGCCGCTTCAGCCTCATCGCCAACTACACCTACTCGCGCATCACCGGCAACTACCCCGGCACCTTCGACGGCACGGTCGACGAGAACCTGCCGAACTTCTCGTCGCAGTACGACCTTACCGACCTCTTGGCGAACCGCAACGGACCGCTGTCCAACGATCGGCCGCACAACCTGAAGCTCCTTGGCACCTACCAGCAGCCGATCGGCCCCGGCGGCACCCTCACCATCGGACTGACGTTTACCGCCTACTCGGGGCGGCCGATCAATGTCCTCGGCTCGCATCCGATCTACGGCTTCAGCCAGGTGTTCATCCTGCCGCGCGGCGCGGGCGGGCGGACGCCGACGGTGACGCAGTTCGACCTGCACCTTGGCTTCGATCAGAAGTTCAACAAGCGCATCACCCTCTCGGTGTTCGTCGACGTCATAAACCTGTTCAACCAGCGCGCGGTGACCAACGTCGACGACGACTACACCTACTCCAGCGTCGCGCCGATCCTCCAGGGCTCCCCAGTGGACCTTTTGCACCTCAAGGACAACGAAGGAAACCCCGTCGTGTTAAACAGCAACTATGGGCAGCCCACGGGGTATCAAGCGCCGCTTTACATGCGCTTCGGCGCGCGCCTGGCGTTTTGACAACGCCCGCGGCATCGGGCGGGTTATTCGCCAGGCACATGATGTAGTGTTGCCCCTATGAGGTCGTCTGCGATGCGGTGGGCTGGCTGATGCCCAGGGTGCCGCTGCCGGTGAAGCTGTTTCTGTCGTACCTGTGCATCCTGCTTTTGGGGGCCGGGCCGACGGTGTTCTATATCAGTGAGGTGCTGCCCACCGACGTCCTGGCCGACGCCGCCCGCCAGCTCGGCGAGCGGACCAAGCGGCTCGGGCACCAGATCGGCGAGCTGTCCCCGGCGGCGCGGCTGGAGCGCCTGCGGGCCGTCGGTCAGATCAGCACCGACCGGATCAGCCTCATGAGCCCGCAGGGCGACGTGCTGTTCGACAGCGAGCTGGCCGAGGGGGCGATGATCGAGAACCACGCCAGCCGGCCCGAGGTCCGCCAGGCCCTGGGCGACAGCTCGGTGCACCGCGAGCGGTTCGCCAGCGATCCGATCTTGGAAGGCGCGGGGGTCTCGCGGCGCATCTCGACCACCCGCAACGTCGACACCTTGTATGTAGCGGTGCGGGTCGCCAACGCGCAGAACGAGACCGTGGGCGTGCTGCGCCTGGCCATGCCGACCTACAGGCTGGAGACGATGAGCCTGGGCACGGTGCGCTTCATCCGCAACGCGACGGCGGTGGCGGTGTCGGCGGCGATCGGGTTCTCGCTGCTGGCGGCGATCGTCCTGGTCCGGCCGCTGCAGCGGGTGAGCAGCATGGTGACGGCGCTGACCGCCGGCGACATGGGCGCCAAGGTGCTGCGTCTGGGCAACGACGAGGTGGGCGATCTGGCGCGCGCCTTGAACCAGATGGCGACGGCGCTGCGCCGCAAGCTGCTCGACGCCGGCCTGGGCGAGGCGCTGATCATCCAGCTCGTCGAGACCCTGCCGTGCCCGTGCGTGGTCTTCGCCGAGGCCGGCGACGTGGTGGCGATCAACGGCCCGGGGCGGCGGGCGCTGCGCATCGAAGGGGCGCTCGCCGGCCAGCACATGCGCGAGTTCGCCGAGCACGCCCTGGTGCAGAGCGCGGTGGCCGCCGCCGAGCTGGAGGGCGAGCCCGAGCCGCTCAGCGTCTCTTTGTCCGATCACTTCACGGTGCGCGGCTTCCTGCACGTGCTCAAGCGGCCGGGGACGGCGCCGCTGCGGGTCTTCTTCGGCGTCGAGCAGCCCGAGCAGGAGTCGACGCTGCTGCCGGCGGTGAACCAGATCGCGGCGCGCCCGCTGGCCGACGTGCTGGAGCTGGCGCTGCGGCGCTGCCGGCGCGAGCTCGAGCAGACCAAGCTGCACCTTGATCTGCCGGTGCCGCGGCCCCAGCTGGTGGTCGCCGACGCGGACGAGCGGATCGTGAGAGCGGTGCGCAAGACGCTGCTCGCCTGCGTCCAGCTGCACGGCGGCACCCCGATGGTCCTGCGGGTGGGCCTCTTGGAGGAGCCGACCCGCATCGGGCTGCACTTCGAGCTGGAGCTGCCCGAGGACACGGTGACGGCGGTCCGCCCGCTCATCGAGCCCCTGGGCGGGAGCGTCGACCTCTCGCCGCTGGAGACCTGGCTGTGGCTACCCCGCGGATAGTCGGGCGCTTCACCGCCGCGCGCCGCCAGCTCGCCTTGACCTCGTCGGGGGAGGGGCAGCGGATCACCGGCGACGTGACCGCCCCGATCATCACCATCCGCGACCCGCGCACCTTGGAGATCCGCCAGTTCCTGCCGCTGCCGCGGGCGCGCGACGAGCAGTACCTTTACACCTTCGACGCCTACTTCTATTTCCCGCGCAGCTTCGGCATCTCGGCCGAGAGCTGGAGCCAGGCCGACTTCTACCGCGACGCCGACATCTTCATGCGCCTGCACGCCCCGGGGATGGAGCTGGCGGAGCTGGCCGACCTGGACAACGCGCAGAACCCGGGGGCGGTGCTGCGGCGGCAGCTGCCTCTGCTCCTCACCGACGATGCGCCGCGCGCCAGCTCGCTGGCCAAGCTGGCGCAGCTTTACAGCGCCGAGCTCGCCGACGCGGCGGTCGGCGCGGTGGAGAAGCTGCGCGGCGCGGTGACCGCGGCGGCGGCGCGCGGCGAGACCGCCGATCTCGAGGGGACCGTCCAGCGGACGTGCGCGGATCTGCTGGCGGCGCTCGGCAGCGTGCGCCGGCTGCGCGCCAAGATCGCCGCCTTCCGCGCCCTGGAGCCGCCCGAGCTGCCGCAGGCGCTCGCCTTCGCCGAGGAGTACGCCAGTGCGGTCATCGACCAGGAGCTGTCCGAGCTGCCCCTGCTCATCGAGCAGCTGCCCGGCCTGCGCGACGGCCAGGCGACGGCGGCGCGGCTGCGCGTGCTGGTCTCGCGCACCCTGGCGCAGATAAACCACCGCCGCCTGGAGCAGGGCTTCGCGACGCCGTGGGGCGACGCGCCCGAGTACTTCTCCTACCGCATCGGCCTGCTCAAGGCCGAGCTCGAGCGCGCCCTGCACATCGACACCCGCCAGCGCGCCAGCGACCCGTTCATCCGCAACAGCGCCGCGATGGTGGCGGCCGGCCTGGCGGCGACCTGGGCGGTGCTGGCGCAGGTGCAGTTTAGCGGCAACGACTACACCCGCGACCATCAGGTGCTGTTCATCAGCATCGCGGTGCTCGCCTATGTTCTAAAGGATCGGATTAAGGAGTGGACGCGGCAGGTCCTGTCAAACCGCATCCTGCACTGGGACCACGACCGTGAGATCGTCGGGGACGCCATGGGCCGGGTGGGCTTTGGCGCCTTCTCGGGGCGGGCCCGCGAGCGCGTCCGCTACGTCACCGAGGCCCAGGTCCCGGCCGAGATCAGCGACCTGCGCCTGGCCCACCGCACGGTGCGCGGCGTCGCCACCGAGTCCGAGCAGATCCTTCACTACCGCCGCCACCTGCAGTTCGCCGCCGGATCGACGCCGGTGCCGGTGGGCTTCGGGGCGCAGGGCCTTTTGCGCCTGTCGCTCGACGAGATCATCAGGCGCCTGGACGATCCGGTCGAGCTCGTGCGCTTCTACGACTATAAGACCGGGCGGTTCAGCGGCGCCGAGGTGCCCAAGGTGCACCACCTGAACCTGGTGCTGATGTCGACCGACCAGCACGCGCACGTGCGGACCCTGTTGCGAGTGCGCGTGGTGGTCAACCAGCGGGGCGTGGTGCGCCTGGATCCGGTGACGGTCAAGCACCGCCCGCTGTGGTGAGGCAGGGCCTCAGGGATCGATACGGACGATCGGCAGGGTGAGCTGATCGCCGCGGCCGGCCCGGCGGTCGGCGAGCTCCGCGGCGGCGTCGCCGAGCGCCACCGCGCGGGTGAAGCTCGAGAGGTCGAGCTGCGCGCGCTCCAGGAGGGCGATGAGCTCGGGCAGCAGATCCGGATGGCCGGGGCCGGCGCCGAGGATCTGGCACTGCTCGTCGCTCACCCGCTGAAGGAGCGCCATGCCGCCGACGCTGGGGTCGGCGATGAGCGGGGCGGCCAGCGACTGCGCGGCCGTCGCTCGGGTCATCGCCCGAGCGCCATCGGCAGGGTCGACGAGCGGGGCGGCCAGCGACTGGGCCGACGTCTCTCGGGTCGTCGCCCGGGCACCCCCAGCGGGGTCGGCGAGCGGGGCGGCCAGCGACTGGGCCGCGGGGGC
>DAOMZC010000096.1:0-12419 GCA_035437965.1 Pseudomonadota bacterium | reverse complement strand
GGTCTCGTAGAGCCGCAGCGTGCCGTCGGCGCCGGCGCACAGCAGGGTTTCCCCCTGCAGGCCCAGCCCGAGCACGTGGGTCGGCAGCGCGAGGGTGTGGCGGACTTTATTGGCCACGTGGTCGAAGATCACCACCTGGCTCGCCGCGCCGGCGCGGGTGCCGCCGGTGACGAGCAGGCGCGAGCTGCCGCACAGGGCGCGCAGCTTCTCATAGTGCCCGATGGTCGCCATTAGCTCTGCGTGCCTCCAAGGATGCCGTCCAGTGACAGGGTCGGGTGGGCCTTGTGCAGCCGCATGAGCGCCGCCAGGCAGGCCTGCCACTCGGTGCGCGCCAGCGAGCCGGTGAACTCGCCGAGCACCGGGGCGCACAGGCGGGCGAACGCCTCGTCCTCTTCGCCGAGGTCGCGCACGATCTCGATGACGTGGCGCTTGGCGACGCTCGCCGGCAGGTGGCGGCGCGGGGTTCCGTCGTCGCGCGGCTCCATGCTGCGGCCGGGCGGCAGGCCGAACAGGATGCGGCGCAGGAAGGCGCGCAGGCTGTCCAGATCGGCGAAACGCTCGCTCTCGGCCGGGGCCTCACCGGTTGCCGGCGCGGGGTCGCTCGCCGTCGCCGCGGTCTTCCCGCTCGGCTTCCACCCGGGCGGCAGCTGCCGCGGCCGGTGGCGCTCCCACAAGAGCCGCACTGCGAACAGGCGCACCTCGCGGTCGGGGCTCTCCATCAGCCAGGACAGGCGGGTGACGCCGCCCAGGCGCACGTAGTGGCGGCGGATGAGCTCAAGGCCAAGCTCGCGGGTGCCGCGCTTGCGGCTCTCGGTCAGCGCGAACACCTGGGCGGCGTCGAGCTCCTCGACCTTGAGGGTGTGGGCCGGCTCGGCGCTGGCATCGCCGGCCTTGAGCAGCGCGTCGCTGGCGATGTTGCGCACCTCTTTGGCGTCGCTGTCGGCGAGCTCGTAGACCCGGGTGTGGTAGCCCCAGCGTCGCAGCTCGGCGCGGGTGATGGCGACGGCGAAGCGGCGCACGTCGGGGCGCGCATCGAACAGCGCCGGCCAGATGCGCTCGGCGGTGTAGCTTGCGCGCTTGAGCTGCGGCTTCAAGTGCAGCGCCTTGGCCTCGGGCTGCTCGGCCGAGATGCCCGGGTGGTGGCAGCGCAGGTAGGTCTGCGCGAACAGCCGCACCGGCTCGGGCTCCTTGTCAGCGGTGGCCAGCGCGAACAGCTTCGCCGTGCCCGCCTCGGCGTCGCCGTCCTCGGCGAAGTCCGCCGGTCCCAGGTGCTGCAGCAGGTAGCGGTGGGCGAAGTTGTGCAGCGCCTCGTCGGCCCGCCGGGCCAGCGCGAGCAGCCACGGCAGCCCGATCTCGCGCGGCTTGACGAGTTTATTGTTCTCCAGCACCGGCTGCGCATAGCGCCGGTAGCGGGCGTGCAGCATCAGCCCCTTGAGGCGCTCGACATCGAGCCCCGGCAGCGCCGTCGCCCGTGCCAGCCACTCGCTCACCGTGTCGTTCAGCTCACCGCGCAGCAGCGCATCGACCAGCCAGCCGGCGCCGATCGTCGCCACCGGGAACTTGCCCAGCGCCTCCAGCGCCAGCTCGACCACCTCGTCCTCGTCCTTGTGCCGCTTGTCGTCGAGCACCCGCTTCCAGAACTCGACCCCGAGCTCGCTCGGCTGGTACTTGTTCTTCAGATACTTCTCCGCCCACTCACGCTGCTCGCTCTGCCCGTACAGCATGTCGATGAGGAAATCCTGCGGCAGCTCCGCGCGCTCAAAGGCGCCGAGCGACTTCTCGGCAAACGCGTGGGTCGCGTCGTAGTTGAGCAGCCGCCCGAGGAACGCGTGCCCGAGGACCTTGGGCGCGCGCGCCTGCAAGAGCGTCGCCGCGAACGCCTGGGTCTCCTTGGCCCCTTCTTCCAGCAGGTAGGCCAGCCGGGCGTCGGGCAGGTCGTGGCCGTGGGCGCGAGCGTACTCGATGGCGTAGGTGCGGGCGCGCGGGCTCGGGGATAGCAGCAGCTCGAGCACCGCGTCGTGAAGGCCGAGGGCGCGCAGCTTGCCCTGGTGAAATTCGGGTGAGCCCTGCAGGGTCTCGATCAGGAACTCGTGCGCGCTGGCGAGCGGCCGGCGGGCCAGGCGCGCCAGCCAGGTCGGAGTGACGCTGCGCAGCACCTCCGGGAAATCGCGGCGCAGGCTGTGGATGGCGAAGAACGCGGCGGCGTCGCCCTCGCAGGTCTCAAGAAGCAGCATCAGCGGATCCGGCGACTGCTTCCACGCCTCGTCGAAGAGGCGCCCCTTTAGCAGCTCCTGCGGCTTCTTCTTCGAGCTCGCGTAACTATAGACTCCGGGCCACAGGCGCGGCGCGACCCAGGTCGAGCCGAAGCTCGTGCGCGGCGCGTAGTGGCGCAGCACCTGCACGGTCAGCTGCGGAAACAGGATCGGCAGCTGCGTCCCGACCTGCTTGAGCGCGCGCAGCGCCCGCCGCCGCAGGTAGATGAGCGTCCCCACCCCCACCTCGCGCTTGCTGCGCCGCGCCATCTCGGTATCGACCCGCCACACCAGCGCCCCGAAGATCTCGGCGTCCAGCCGCTCCTCGGCGAGCTTGTAGATGCGCTTGAGACCCCCCCACAGCCCGAGCCGCAACGGAGCCTGCTTGATCACCGCGAGCAGCGCCGCCCGCCCGGACGGGGTGCCGCGCTCGTAGACCTCGCCGAGGAGCTCTGCCAGGTGCAGGCGCGGCGGCGGGGCGAGCTCGGGCTGGGTGAGCAGCCGCTGCAGCGCCTCGCGGGAGAGCTGCCGGCGCTCTTCCTTGGTCTTATAGCGCAGCGTGCTGCGATCGATCTGGCGCTTGTACGCCTGCAGCGTCAGCGCGCCGGTGGGAATGCTCTTGGGGGTCGGGTCATCCTGGTCGAGGAACGCCAGGATCGCGTCCGCCAGATCGGGCGACTCGCTGCGGGCCAGCAGCTGGAGGTCCGGGAGGCCAATGGGTAGTGACGGTGCAGGCTCACTCGCGTACATGAAGGTCGCCCTTTTGTGAGGGGGGCAGCGGCAGCAAGCAGTTTTCGCGCAGGCGAAATCCTAACATATCCAGGCGGTTAAACGTCCAGAGTTCAGATACCTTGGGGCCCCAAAAACCGATCCTTATTGCCTGGCCGCGCCTGACCTTAATTGGCTTAGGCCTTGCCTTGCCAATACCACTTGGGACTCTGGAGGTCTTTATGCGCTGTGTCCGAGCTAAAATCGCCACCTGCCTTGTGCGTCCTGCGCTGCTTGTCCTATTTGCGCTGCCGGCCATTGCACTTCTTCTCATTCACTGCGGGCCGGCGGAGCACGGGCCGCCGGCAGGAGCGCTTTCGACCGGGGCGCCGAGGTTCCCAGAGCTTGCGCTTTCGCCGTCGCAGCCGCGGATCGCCAGCGGCACCGGGCAAAGCTTCACGGTGCGCGCCAGCCTTCCCGATGGGCGCTTCGGGAACAAGGACATCTCGGCGCAGCTAGAGTGGTCGGTGCGCGATGAGAGCGGCCGCGTGGTTTCTGCCACGGTGATGTTGCCCGGCCTCATTACCGTGGAGCAGCCCGGGCGCTACCGGGTGCGGGCAGTAGACCGCGAGAGCGGTCGCGCGGTCGAGACCTCGCTGGAGGTCACCGCGGCGACCCTTCAGTCGGTGGCGATAAGTCCGCTGCTGCCGGCGATCGCGCTCGGCACGCGGCAGCGGTTCACCCTTACCGGAACGTTTTCCGATGGGACCACCCAGGATGTCAGCGCGCTCGCCGCGTGGTCGACAAAGAGCGTCGTCGGGACCGGCGTGGCGACCATCGACTCGACGGGTCTGTGCACGAGCAAGGCGGTGGGCAAGGCGCAGGTCACGGGCCGCTACAGCACGCGCTCCGCTTCGACCACGCTGCAGGTGACGCCGGCGGTGATCACGAACCTCGCGGTGACGCCGGTGACTCCTACGATCGCCAAGGGGACGGCGCTGCAGTTTGCTGCTACCGCAACGTTCTCGGACTCGACGGTGCAGGACGTTACCGCGCTGGCCGACTGGTCGGTGCAAGACATAACGGGCACCGGCGTCGCCAGCATCGACGAGCTGGGTAGCGCGGTGGGGCTGTCGATCGGCCAGGTCGCGGTGAGCGCCGACTATAACGGCGCCACCGGCAGCACCACGCTGACCGTCACCGCCGCCCGCGCGACCGGCCTTACGGTGGCGCCGGCCAGCGCCACGATTGCCCGCGGCGCGACCCGCAGCTTCACCGCGACGGCCGCTTTCACCGACGGCTCGACCCAGGATGTCTCGGCGCTCGGGGCGTGGACCGCGAGCGATGTGAGCGGCCTGGGCGTCGCTACAGTGGATGCGCGCGGCGGGGCGACCGCCACGGCGATCGGGACCGCGACGATCACCGCGGCGTACGGCGGCTTTACCGCCAGCGCCACCCTGACCGTCACGCCGCCGACCCTGACCGCCTTCGCGACCAGCCCCGCCACCTCCACCATTGCCAAAGGCAACACCCGCCAGTTCACCGCCAAGGGCACCTACAGCGACGGCAGCACCCAGGACCTGAGCGCGGTCAGCACGTGGTCGGTCACCGATGTCACCGGCACCGGTGTCGCCTCGATCGACGCGCGCGGCGCCGCGGTGGGCAAGAGCGAGGGCAAGGCGACGATCACCGCCACCTATCTCGGCTCGACGGCGAAGTCCACCCTGACCGTCACCGCCGCGGTGGTCAGCTCGCTGACCGTGACGCCGCTGTCGGCCACCATCACCACCGGCGCCACCCAGCAGTACGCCGCCGGCGCAGTGCTGAGCGATGGCACCCTCCAGGATGTCACCCCCTTGACCAGCTGGAGCACGAGCGACGTGGTCGGCACCGGCGTCGCCGCGATCGACGGCAAGGGGCTGGCCACGGCCAAGGTCGAAGGCCAGGCCACGATCACCGCGTCCTACAAAGGCAAGACGGCCAAGGCGACTCTCGCTGTCGCAAACGGCCTGCGCCTGGTCACGGTGCCGACCACCGGAGTGCTGTGGGGTCTGTGGGGAACCAGCGCCAGCGATGTCTGGACGGTGGGCGAAAACGGCGTCATCCTCCGCTGGAACGGCGCGAGCTGGACCCAAGCCACCGCGCTCGCCGGAACCACCGGCCTGAACGCGGTGTGGGGCAGCGGCGCCCGCGATGTGTGGTTCGCCGGAGACGGCGGGCTCCTCATCCACTTCGACGGCACGACCTTCACCGCCAGCACCTTGAGCCCGGCGGTGGGCACCGTCTATGGGCTGTGGGGCAGCGGCGCCAGCGACATCTGGGCGGCCACTACCAGCGGCGCCTATCACTACGACGGCAGCAGCTGGGCGCCGAAGCTCGGCCCCGCTGGCACCAACGTCACCGCGGTGTGGGGCAGCGGCGCCAGCGATGTCTGGTTCTTCGAGAGCTCCGCGATCGATCACTGGGACGGCTCGGCGTTCACCCAGCTCCCCCTCCCCGCCCCCGCGAGCATCTACGGAGTCTCGGGCAGCGGCGCGCGCGACATCTGGGCTGCCGGCAGCGAAGGCAACATCTTCCACTACGACGGCAGCGCGTGGTCCGCGGTGCCGAGTCCCACCACCCAGCTCCTGGTCGGAGTCTCGGCGCTCGGGGCCAGCGATGTGATGTTCAGCGGGGACGGCGGCACCGTCCTGCGCTGGAACGGCAGCGCCTTCTCGCGCGTCACCAGCCCGACGACGGAGGACCTGATGGGCATCCTGCGAATCGCCGGCGCGACGTTCATCACCGGCTGGAACGGAGTCCTTCTGCGCTAGAGTCCGCCCGCCCGCGGTGCCAAGCCGCGGGCCGGCGGACTACTGAACGAGCTGCATCCGACCGGGCGCGGCCTCGTCCACCTGCAGATCGCTGAGCGCCTGGACGAGCTTCGCCTCGAGCGTCGCTTGCGCCTCGCTGCGCTCGATGAGCTGCTTCTGGATGGCAGAGCTCTTGCGCTCGTTGTCACCCAGCTTGGCCAACAGGTCGGCGCGCAGGGTGGCGGCGGCGGCGATCTTCTCGATCGCGTGCAGGTTGTTGCGCAGGTCGTCGGCGCGCTCGCGCAGGTCGTCCAGCTGCTGGCGCAGCCGCGGCTGCTCGCCGTCGGCGCGGTCGGCCTGCTTCTGCAGCTCGCAGAGGTCGTGCAGCCGGGTCTGGAGGGCGGGCGCATAGGACGTCGCGGTCAGGTAGGGACAGATCGAAGCGCCCTTGGTGCGCAGCGATAGCACCTGGCGCAGCTGGCGCCGCTCCACCAGCGCCAACTCGCTCTTGCGGTCGGCGCTGAGCGGCTGCGGCAGCAGGTACGCTTCGGGCCCCTCTTCGGCCTCGGGCGGCAGCTGGGTCACCGTGTAGCCGCTGCGGCGGCCGTGGCGAATGAAGATGCGCGCCGGCGGCTCGGCGCCCGGGGTGATTTCGTAGCGCGTGGTCCGGGTCTGCTCATCCTCGACCACCGCCTCTGCGTTGTGCAGCGACACGAGGCGCAGCGGCACGGTGGCCTCTTCGCGGTGCACCTCAACGCTGGCCGCCGAGTCCAATGCGTACGGCACGAGCGCCGTCTCACCGGCGTGCATCCGCTCGAGCGCGCCTTCGCCGACGAAGCTACCGCGGGCAAAGACGCTGACCGGGCCCGGCTCCAGCGCCAGTCCGATGTGCAGCCGCGCGGCGCGCAGGGGGTGGTGCTCGCTGCCGCGGACGTGCCCATCCGGGCGGAACAGATAGACATCCTCGGTGCCGCCGCGCAGCGTCAGCATCGACACCATGGTCGAGGCGCCGCGCGGCAGGCTCACCGGATCGCTCACCTTGTAGTAGCTGGCCCCGGCGATGTCGCTCGGCGCTGCGCCCGGCCGGGCGCTGCCCGCCACTGAGTCGGCGGTGATTGCCGGCGCGGCGGGCTTGCCGGGCGCCGGCCGCCCCTCCCCTTCGCGCTGCTGCAGGATGGCAAACTCGACGCGGCGGTTGCGGTCGCAGCCCTGCGGGCTCGCGGGCGCGGCGACCGGTCGATCGCTGCCGTAGCCGCGCGCGGTCAGGCGGTGGCCGGCGACGCCGCGGCGGATTAGCTGCTCGCGGACGCCGGCGGCGCGCCGCTCGCCGAGCTCGCGCACCCGGCCTTCCGGGGCGCAGGCGTGACCCTGGATCTCGACCTGGGTGAGCTGGGGGTTGCCCTTTAGCGTCGCCGCCAGCGCGTCCAGGATCGGCTGGCTCGGCGCCTGAATCTCGCTGCTGTTGGGGCGAAAGTAGATCTTGTCCAGGATCTCCAATCGGCTCTCGCTGATCAGGACCCGGCCGCGGTCGGGACAGCCGTCCGTATCCTCGAGGCCGTTGAACGTCTCGGGCTCCGATGGACATTTGTCGTCCTGATCGAGGATTCCATCGCCATCGCGATCCGCATTCCCACCGCTTACCGGCGTGTCCACCACGCGGCCGCGCTCTGCTTCCACAAGGCCGGTCGCCACGGGCTGCACCAACCTCCCGTTGCCGTCGGGGCGAGCGACGAAATGCGGCGTCTGCAGATCCACCGCGAAGGACAGCGGCGCACCGGTGGCGAGCACCAGCTCGATGTCCCGCCACGCCTCACCCGAGGCGTTGTTGACGATCGCCCACGCCTGCAAAAGTCCCGCCCCGCCCGCCTTGGCGGTCTTGTCCGTCCCGCCCGCAGTCTGACCGGCAGTCACCTCCGGCAGGACGACGCGATAGGAGGGCTTCCACACGGGCGTCGGCGCCGCGTACGAGATGTCCATGCTGTGCGGTCCCGGTCCGCGCAGCAGGAGCTCGACCCGCGCCGCATCTTCGTCCCCGCCCCGATGCGCCGACGGCGCCGGCAGCACCGCCGAGACCGCGCGCTGGCGACCCTCGCTGCTGTCGATGACCACCATGCTCTTGAGGACGTCGCCGACCTCGTGCCGGCGCAGCTGCAGCGAGTAGTGGTCGCCGCGCAGCTCGCCGCGACGCTCGAAGTAGCCGACTCCGTTCTGGTAGAGCACCACCTTGCGCAGGGCGAGCGGAGTTCCCGCTCCGCCGCACCCTGCGCCCGCCAGACAGACAGCGCCCGCCAGGCCCGCTGCGCCCTTTGCAATTGACAAACGCCAGCCCCAGAGCCGCATGTTCCTTACCTCCGCCGATGGGCAAGAGTGTAGTGGATGCAGCGGCGCTCTGGCGATGGCTATTCCGCGCGGCGGCGCGCCCGGCTCTGCAAGCGCTGCGCCTTTTCGCTAGCCGAGGGCGGCGAGCGCCGCGGCGTAGTTTGGCTCCTGGGCGATCTCCGGAACCAGCTCGGTGTACACGACGCGGTTATTCTCATCCAGGACGACCACGGCGCGGGCGCACAGGCCGCTCAGCGGGCCGGTGGTCACAAGGACTCCGTAGTCGCGCGCGAAGCTGGAGCGGAAAGCGGACAGAGTCTCGACGTTCTGCAGCCCTTCGGCGGCGCAGAAGCGCTTGAGGGCGAACGGCAGGTCGGCCGAGATGTTCAGCACGGTCACGCCAGAGCGCCCGGAGGCCTGCTTGTTGAACGAGCGCACCGAGGTCGCGCACACCGGCGTGTCGATGCTCGGGAAGATGTTGAGGACCTTCTTGCCGGGCAGGTCGCCGAGCTTCACCTCGGACAGGTCGGCCTTGGCCAGCTGGAAGGCGGGGGCGCTGCTGCCCTGCGCCGGCAGCTCACCGCTGGTCTGGATGGGGTTGCCCTTCAAGGTAATGGATGCCATGGTCGTGCTCCTGGGGTTGGGCCAAGGGGTTTTATCAGCCCGTAGAATCTCGCCCATCTGCGACGATCTGTCGAGATCAATTGCTACGGAGGGGGCGGCAAAAGTTATCCTCCGCCCATTAAGGAGTGTTCATGACTGAAGTCGAGTTGCCGCCCGGCCGGCGCGTCGTCGTCGCGGAGTTCGCCGAGGATCCAGGCGCCGCGATCGAGCACCACGTCGCCCTTTTCGAGCAAGCGCCGCCCGCACCGGCAAGCCTTGGCCCGCGCGACGTTCTTATTAAAATATGCAGCGCCGCGGTCGGCTGGGTCGATCTGCTCATGACCAGCGGCCAGTACCAGCACATGCCCGCGCCGCCCTACACGCCGGGGCTTGAGTACGCCGGCGTCGTCGCCTGGGCCGGCGCCGCGGTACCCGCCGGCGCGGCGCCGCTTGGCAGCGCGGTCTTCGTCGATGGGCTCCTCGCCGGTCCGCGCTCGCTTGGGGCCTATCAGGCCTACGGCGGCTGGGCCAGCTATGCGGTCGCTCCGGCCGAGTCGGTACGGCCGCTGCCCGCCGGTCTGTCCTTTGATCAAGCCTGCAACCTGCTCGGCAGCTATGAGACCGCGTACCACTGCCTCGTCACCTGCGGCAAGCTGCAGCCGGGCGAGACCGTCCTTATCCACGGCGCGTCCGGCGCGACGGGCCTGGCCGCGGTGCACCTGGCGAAGCTTCTCGGCGCGACCGTGATCGCGACCGGACGCGCGCAAGAGAAGCTGGCGGTGGTCAAGGCGCAGGGCGCCGATCATGTACTTAGCTGCAAGAGCGAAGACGGAACCGCGGGCGTGCGCCGCTTCCGCGATGAGGTCAAGGCGCTCACCGGTGGCGCCGGCGTCGACGTGGTCTACGACGGGGTCGGCGGCGACATCACGGTCGAGAGCCTGCGCTGCCTGAAGTTCGGCGGGCGCCTGCTCATCGTCGGCTGGGCGGCGACGCCCAACGTCGCGCGCGGCAAGGGCCTGCGCGGGGCGCCCAACGCCAACCAGCTGCCGACGAACCTGCTCATGATGAAGGCGCTGACCGTGCAAGGCTGTCCGACCGTCCTTGCCACCCTGCACGATCCGAGCCTCCGGCCGCCGCGGCTCGACCGGATCATGCGCTGGGTGGCGGAGGGAAAGATCGTCCCGCACGTCTCCCATGTGTTTCCGCTGGCAGAGTTCAAGGAAGCGATGCGCGCCAAGTGGCGCGGCGAGGTGATCGGGGGCTGCGTCCTGCGGCCGTAACTGCGATGGGTGCCCTTGCAGCTCAGTCCTGGGTTCCGTCGGGCTCTGGCGCTTCCTGGGCCCCTTGCAGCTCCACCGTGAGCTGGCGCAGCGTGTGTCCGAGCGCGCGCATCGAAGACGCGGTGACCCGCTGCCAGCTCAGGTTGACGTTGTAGATTAGGTGCACCGGAATCCCGCGGCTGCAGGCGGCCTTGACGAACATCAGAATCGGCGACACGGACGAGGAGTTCATGAAGCTGAGGCCGCGAAAGTCCAGCACCAGCCGACGATCCTGCAGCTCGGGCAAGATGCCGCGCAGCGTGGGTCCGAGCGCCTCGGACGGGTTGCGGAAATCGCACTCGCCGGTCCAGCGCAGCGTGTACCTCTGGAGGGTGGAGACGCTGTGGATGGTCAGCCTGTCGCTCGCAAACAGTTCTTTGCCGGCCTTCATAGTACCCGCCTCCTCGCAGTCAGCTCGAGGATTTGCTCCCCGTAACTATAGTCCAAATCGAACTTCCCTTCGTGGCCGATTCGGTAGAGCCCGAGCCGGGTTGACTGGGTGGGGTTATTCATCAGCTCCTGCAGCCGCGCGACATAGAGCTGCTCGCTCGCCCCGGGCGTCTGGGTCTGCTTGACGATCTTTTGCACCTCCTCTAAAAGCCGCATGTCGGTAATCCCGCTAGATACCTGTATCTCGATGTACTCCGGCGTAGTCGCGAAGCGGAACTGCGCCCACTGCATCGCCGGAATCGAGGCCCCGTACTTGATCGCGTTCTCGACGAGCTCGGAGGCTACCATCACCGCCGCCGATCGCAGCTCTTCCGCGTGCTCGGCCAGGGCCGCGGTGACCTGCTGGCGGACCAGGCGCACGTACTCCCAGGCGATCGGGATGTTGATCTGGATGTTCTGGTTCATCAGGCCACTTGCTCCTAAAAGTTGCATCGCCGCGCCCCGGACCTTCTCCACCGCCCCCGACGGCCGC
Organism: Pseudomonadota bacterium; assembly: GCA_035437965.1. Taxonomy (GTDB): domain Bacteria; phylum Myxococcota_A; class Polyangia; order Palsa-1104; family JAEUJZ01; genus CALFML01. Next base: position 1,504 of record DAOMZC010000096.1, on the reverse strand, counting down.
TAGTCACCCAGGTGCCGCAGCGCCACCACCGAGACATCATCTGTGACCACCCGGCCGGCCGTCAGCTGCAGGATGCGCTGCGTCAGCTCCTCGCTGCTCGCCCGTTGCCGGCACTGCTGCTCATAAACCCTGCACACCGGCTCAAGCTCGAGGAAGGATCGGTCGGTGCGGCTCCGGCTCTCGGTGAGTCCATCGGAGTATAGTAGCAGTCCGTCGCCCGGTCCGAACTCCACAGTCTCGTCGGTGTTCAAGCCCGCGATCTCATCGAGGATTCCCAGCCAGCTGCCCCTGCTCTCAAGCTCCTGCACCTTCTGGGTCGCCTGGCGGAAGAGGAGCAGACTCTGGTGCAGACCGGCGTACACCACCTTGCCGTACCCGATGCACAGCGCCGTCATGGTCATGTACTGATCGTTCCCGATGCGCTGCAGGTTGCTCCACACCGCCCGGTTCACCAGCGTCAGCAGCGTCGCCGGCGTGAGCTCGGCGCCGCCCCCCGGAGCGGCGGCAGCGCCGTGGACCAGGGTCCGCACCGCGGTCTGCACCATCATCATGACGAGCCCCGCGCTCACCCCGTGGCCGGAGACGTCACCGATGAGGATCCACAGCTTACCGCCCGCCTCCAGCGCGTCGTAATAGTCCCCGCCCACTTCGTCGGCCGGCTTCATCTGCGCCGCGAATTCATACTTGCCGGCGAAGGTCTGCGCCGGCGGCAGCAGCACGCACTGAATCTTGCGCGCCAGGTCCATCTCCGCCCACAGCTCCTTGAGGGCCCGGTTCAGCGCGTCGGTCCGCTCGCCGACCTTGGCTTCCAGGCCGGCGTTGGCGGCCTGGAGGTCGGCGTACAAGCGGGCGTTCTGCAGCGAGATCGCGCTCTGCGAAGCCAGCACGCCCAAGAGCGCGACGCGGGTCGCCGGGAACGCGTGCGCCGCCTCATGATCCACGTACAGGACGCCGTCGAGCCGGCCCTGGTGGATGAGCGGCACCGCCAGCACCGAGCGCACGGCGCCGCCGCGCAGGTGCGGATCCTCGGCGAAGCGGCTGTCGGCGGCGGCGTTGCTGAGCACCACCGGCTCGCGCGTGCGCACCACGTACTGCACGACCGCCTGCGCGATCGGGTGCTCGGCGGACAGCGGCTCGGCGAGTCCAGAGCGCACCTGCTCATCGTGGAGCTGCGCCACCACCACCAGAGCGTCGGCTCCGCACAGCAGCAGCGCCGCGCTCTGGGCGCCGGCGTTCTCGACGACCAGCCGCATCAGCTGCGCCACCACCCGCTCGGCGTTCAGCTCCCCGGCGAGGGCCTGCGCGGCGCGGATCGTGGTGTGCAAATCGATGGAGGCGCTGGTGCCCGAGTCCGTGATCCGCGTCGTGCTGGTGGTGGTGATGCGCGCCTCGGCGGACTGCGGCGCCGCGACCGGCTCGGGCAGCAGCGCCGGATACTTCTGCTCCAGAAACGCGACCAGGGAGTCGGCGCCCCAGCGCTGATAAGCGTCGCGGGCGTCGGCCA
>DAOMZC010000095.1:0-12431 GCA_035437965.1 Pseudomonadota bacterium | reverse complement strand
GCGCACGATCGCCGCCACCTCCTCCAGCTGGTCGCGTCGCCGCGCCGCCAGCGCTCCGGGCCGGCGCGCCCTCCTCCGTCGAGGGCGGGGCAGCCGGACGCGGCGCCGCGACCGGGAGTTCCGCGAGCGGGACAAAGACAGATACCGTGGTAGGCACGGCGGCACCATAGCACTCCCCGGGAGCCGCGGCAGCCCCAGGCTACGTTCCTTGCGCGCGCCGGCCGCAGGGTTGCCAGCACGGCCGGCCTGGCGCAACCTGGCGTAGCGACTGCGCTCACTCCTGCCCCTTGTCAGGCGGATGAGCTATGTGTGAAAAGAGAACCGCGGGCCCCGGCGCCGGCCCGGCGGTGCCGCTAGGGTATTTACCTGGGCCAGGGAGTGGGGGAGCTTCAGCCCGGCGTACACGTGCGCAGGAGATTGCGCAGGGTGCGCTTTTCATGCGCAGCCGATTGCGCAGCCAGGTACGCGGAAAACACACGATGATTGAACCTGAGCAAAGCAAAACCCCGGCGAATCGAGGGTTCGGAAGGCGGTGACATGGACGACAAAGCTGGCGCGTCCCGTGCTAAGGGTCCAGACGTCTCAACCCACCCTGGAGGTACACAGGGTGATCGGCCCGACAAGGAGCAGCAGGCAATGATTCAAGCACCGATCGGAGAACGCGATAAGGCCGTCAAGATCCTGGCCAAGTCGATCTTCCGCGAGCTCAAGATGAACGGCTATGAGACCCGACAGATCGTCGCCCTGTCGTCCGAGCTGCTGGGCCTTGTGACCTCTACGATCAAGCCTGACTCCGACGGTTCCAGCGGCTAGGCGGGCGGGCCCGCGGCCCTTTTTAGGGGGGCGGCGCTCGCGATGGCGTACGCTGCTCGCGCCTGCCATGCTGTCTTCACCCTTGCGATCCCTCTACAGTCGGGTGCTGCCTTGCTGAGTCCGAACCGGCGCGCGCCGGCCGCAGAGCGGCGCCCGGCCCGGTGCCGCGATCGCAAGGCCCTGCTAGCGACGGCAGTCCTGCTCTTACTGCCGACGCTGCCCGCGGTCGCCGCGGCCAGAAAGCCGTCGCCCCCGCCGCCCAGCGAGCCGCCCAGCGAGCCGATCGTTGAGCGGCTCCGTGAGCCGCCGGCCGGCACGCGGTCGGCGGCGCGGTGGCCGTTCTCGGTGGACTCGCCGTGGAACACCCCGCTTGGTGCCGGCGCCCAGCTCGCGCCGGCCGCCAGCCCGTGCAGCCAGACGTTCGCTGACTCGACCGCCGGCAGCGACATCAACGCCGCCGAGTGGAGCCACCCGATCTATGTGGCGCGCCCGAGCGATCCCCTGGTGCGGCTCTACCTCTATGGCGAGGTCAAGCTCACCCTCCACGTGCCGCGCGACGCCATGCCGGCCCGCCCGCACACCCGCGACACCGACGGCCACCTGCACATCATCGACCCGACCCACCGGTTCGTCGACGAGCTCTACCACGCGCGCCGGCGGCCGGGCGGCCACCTGCAGGCCGACGCCTACAGCCGCAACGACCTGCACGGCGACGGCGTCGGCAAGGGCGGCGTGCGCGCCTACGGGGGCAGCGCGATCGCCGGCCTCATCCGCACCGGTGAGCTCGCGACCGGCCTTCGCCACGCGCTGGCACTGGCCCTGCCCCGCCGCGCCCAGCGGGTCGGACCGGTCTGGCCCGCCACCGCCGAGGACGACTTCGCCGCCAAGGACTACCGCGGCAGCGTCCCGCTCGGTCAGCTGGTCGCCCTGCCGCGCGACCTCGACGCCGCGGCGCTGCACCTCGGACCGGCGGGGCAGGCGCTGCTGCGCGCGCTGCAGGACTACGGGGCCTACGATGTCGACTCGGCCGGCGACTACAGTCTCTACGCCGAGCCGGCTGCCGAAGGCGAGCTTGGCAGCGCGCGAAAGGACTGGGCCACGCTCCGGCCGCTCCTGCGCTGCGTCACCAACAACCGCCCGGACGCCATCGGCGGCCCCGGCCCCCGCGTCGCCCCGCCGGCGCTCCCGCTCGCTCCGAAATGACCAAGCTCTGCGGTCAGATTATCGACGGGAATCCCGCTCAGTGACCAAGTCGTACTCGGTGCCCGGTCGCGCCCGGCTATTCGTCGTCGGCCGAGCGGCTGCCGAGCGCGGCGGTGAAGGCGGCGATCACGGCTTCCTCATCGGGCACCGGCTCATCGTCGTCCAGGTTGCCGCGTGAGAAGTGGCTCGCGGCGAGGTCGCGGTTTGCCGAGTCCTCGGCCGAAGGGCCGCGCCGGCGTCGCCGACCGGGCCGCTCGGCGGACTCGGCGGGCGCGCGCCGACCCTCGGCCGCGGCGTCCGCGCCCTCGCCCGTCCCGAGCAGGCTCGTGCGCGGCAGCGGCCAGGCGCTGAGCTCGGCCTCGATCTGCGACGGCGCCGCCCCTTCGGCCTGCCGCGCCACCCGGTAGAGCAGCCCGTGCAGGGCCAGCGCCTCGGTGAAGCCCTCGCGGTGCAGCAGGCTCGCCGGGATCTTGCCGCCCTTCTTGCGGACCTGGAACAGCCGCCGCTGCGCCAGCAGGAGCAGCTTGGCCCGCTCGACATCGCGCCGCGCCACCCGCAGCCGCGCGCACAGCGGCCCCAGCACCTCGTCGACGAGCGCCAGCGGATCGCGCACCCGCGCCGCCGCCTCTTCATCAAAGAGCGCCTGCAGCTCGGCCGCGAACAGCAGCACCAGTAAAAGTCCGCTCGAGGGGACCTCGCCCGCCGCGACCCCCTGATCGACAAGGTGCAGGTACGGCTCCAGGGTCTGCGGCCGCTCCTCCAGCCGCCCCGCGAGCTCGGGCAGGAGCTCGGTCAAAAGGCCCACCTCGCGCAAGAGCACCAGCGACTCGACCGCCGCCCCGCCGCGCAGCAGGCGGTAGATTTCCTCCAGCACCCGCGGCACTGCGCTCTTCTGCAGGTCGCCGCGGTGGGTGATCATCGCCCTGTAGGTCTGGTCCTCGATGTCGAAGCCCAGGCGGGCGGCGAACTTCACCGCGCGCAGGAGGCGCACCGGGTCCTCGCGGAAGCGGATGTTGGGGTCGCCGATGGTGCGCACGCTTCGCTGCTTGATGTCGTGCAGGCCGCCGACGTAGTCGATGACCTGGCCCGGCTCGACATCGTAGAACAGGCCGTTCATGGTGAAGTCGCGGCGGCGGGCGTCCTCTTCGGCGGTGCCGAAGACGTTGTCGCGGTGGATGTAGAGCTCGCCGGGGGGGCCGTCGCCCTCGGCCTCTTCTTCGCGCGGGTTGGCGCGGAAGGTCGCGGTCTCGATGATCTTGCGGCCGAACACGACGTGCGCGAGGCGAAAGCGGCGGCCGATGATCCGGCAGTTGCGGAACAGGTCGCGGACCTCGGACGGCGTGGCGCTGGTGGCGAGGTCGAAGTCCTTGGGAGTGCGGCCAAGCAGGAGGTCGCGGACACAGCCGCCGACCAGGTAAGCCTGATACCCGTTGCGCACCAGATGGCGAATCACCTTCTGCGCGTCGAGGTCGATGTGTTCTCTTGCGATGGCTGGTTCAGACATACCAAGCTTGCCTCGTATCACAATCCGCGCTCGGCCGCAATTTCCGGCGCAGGCTGCCTTAAATTACCTAAGTCGCTTGTGGCCGCCTGGCCACAGAGCAAGCGCCGGCGCTCTAATCGGCAGCGCTCGCCGCGGCTGGCTCTTCCTTTCCTTCCCTTTCCTCGTTTCCTGGGGCCGGCCAGCGGCGCAGCTCCTGGTCGCGGAAGCGGGCGAAGTCACCCTCGAGGATCGCCCGGCGGGCGCGCTGCACGAGCTGCAGGTAGTAGGTCAGGTTGTGCAGCGTCGCCAGCCGCGAGTAGAGGATCTCCTGGCAGATGCACAGGTGGCGCAGGTAGGCGCGGCTGTAGCCGGTGCAGGTCTCGCAGGGGCACAGCGGATCGAGGGGGCCGGTGTCCAGGGCGTAGCGGGCGTTGCGGATGTTGATCTTGCCCTGCGAGGTGAAAAGCTGCCCGGTGCGGGCGTTGCGGGTCGGCATCACGCAGTCGAACATGTCGACGCCGGCGGCGATGGCGTGCACCAGGTCGCGCGGCGTGCCCACGCCCATCAGGTAGCGCGGGCGGTCGGCGGGCAGCTCGTCGGCGAGCTCGTCGAGGAGCTCGTACATGACCGGGATCGGCTCGCCCACCGCGAAGCCGCCCAGGGCGAAGCCGTCGAACGGCAGCGCGCAGATCTCGGCCATGTGGCGGCGGCGCAGCTCGCGGTGGATGCCGCCCTGCACGATGCCGAAGCGCTGCTGCCGACCGAGCCGCCGCGTCCCATCGCTCAGCATCGGCGCCGGCAGCCGCAGGCAGCGCTCGGCCCAGCGCGTGGTGCGCTCCATGGCCAGCCGCGCCTCGGCGGGCGGTGACAGGCCGGGCGGGCAGTGATCGAAGGCCATGGCGATGTCGCTGCCGAGCACCGCCTGGATGCGCATCGACTCCTCGGGGGTAAGGTCGCGCAGCGAGCCGTCCAGGTGCGAGCGGAAGCGGACCCCTTCCTCGGTGATGCGCACCAGGCCCCCGATATCCTGGGGCCGCCCGCTGGGGCGCTCGCCCGGGGCCGGGCCCGGCCGCTCGCCGAGGCTGAAGACCTGGAAGCCCCCCGAATCGGTGAGCATCGGCCGCCGCCAGCCGATGAAGCGGTGCAGGTCGCCGTGCGCGGCGATCACCTCCAGGCCCGGCCGCAGCCACAGGTGATAGGTGTTGCCGAGGATGATCTGCGCCCCCAGGCGGTACAGCTCGGGCACCGCCATCGCCTTGACGCTGCCGACGGTACCGACCGGCATGAAGATCGGCGTCTCGACCATGCCGTGGGGCAGATAGAGGCGCCCGGCGCGCGCCTTGCCGTCGCGACCGGCCAGCTCGAAGCGGGACCGTGAGGCGGCATCCGTCTCTTCGCCGCTCGCCACCGCAGCCTGCGCAGCCGAGCTGGTCATCGCGGCCCTCCCGGCGGGGGGGTCGACGCGGCGGGCGCGGGCTGGGGCTGGCACTCGGGATCGGGGAGGCGGGACGGGATCAGCATGGCATCACCAAAGCTAAAGAAGCGGTAGCGCTGGGTGACCGCCTCGGCGTAGGCGGCCAGGATCCGGCGCCGCCCGGCAAACGCCGCCACCAGCATCAGCAGCGTCGAGCGGGGCAGGTGGAAGTTGGTCAGCAGGGCGTCGACGACCTGGAAGCGGTGCTGCGGCTGGCCGGGGCCGCGCGGGTAGATGAACAGCTCGGTGGTGCCGGTGCCCGGCCGCGGCACCGACTCGCCGGGCGGGGTCGCCGACTCGAGAGTGCGCACCACCGTCGTGCCCACGGCGATCACCGGGCGCCCGGCGGCCTTGGCGCGGGCGATGGCGGCGGCGGTGGCGGCGGGGATGTGGTAGCGCTCGGAGTGCATCAGGTGCTCGCGCGGGTCGTCGGTGCGCATCGGCAGGAAGGTCCCGGGTCCGACGTGCAGGGTGACTTCGGCGGACTCCAGGCCGCGGTCGCGCAGCGCCGCCAGCACCTGCGGGGTGAAGTGCAGCCCGGCGGTGGGCGCGGCGACCGAGCCCGGCACGCGGGCGAACACAGTCTGATAGCGCTCGCGGTCGGCCGCCGCCCGCTCCGAGTCCGGGTCAGCGGCCGGCTCGCGCTGAATATAAGGAGGCAGCGGGACCTCGCCGATGCGCCCGAGGAGCGCGAGCAGCTCGTCGTCACCGGCCACGGCAAACTCGACGACGACGTAGCCGCCGCCTTCATTGACCAGGACCTGGGCCGTGCCGACGGCGCGCGCGACCCCGGGACCCAGGAGCTGCAGCCAGGATCCGGCGCGCAGCGGCTTGCTCGCCCGGTACATGCAGCGCCAGCGTGGTGGAGCGGGCGTACCGGCGGGAGCGGCGGCGGGCGCTAGCGGCTCGCACAGAAGCAGCTCGACCTGGCCGCCGAGCTGTCCGGGCGCGACGGCCGGCGCGCCCTCAGCCGCCGAGCTGGCGGGCCCGTGCAGCTTGCGGGCGCGCAGCCGGGCCGGGAGGACCCGGGTGTCGTTGAGCACGAGCAGCGCCCCTGCTCCTGCGGTGCGCGCGAGCAGCTCGGGCAGCTCGGCGAAGACGTGGTGCGCGACCCCGTGCTCGGTCAGAACGAGGAGCCGCGACTGGTCGCGCGCTGGCGCCGGCTGCTGCGCAATGAGCTCTGGCGGCAGCTCGAAATCGAAGTCGCTGGCTAAAAAGTGTGGCGCGCCCATGGCGGGCCTAGCCTAGTGCAATGGCGGCGCGCTTTGCCGCCCAAAATTATGCCCGGCGCCCTCAGGGCCCAAGGGCTGCTGAAGTCCCGCAGGGCTCCGGTGGTCTGGCCGGTCCGCGCTCGCCACTTTCGCGCTCGACAGTCGGCCGCTGCTCAGGTAGCGTCAACCGGTGCTGTCTGTACAACCTCCCTCGACGGTAAGTAGTGAAGCGGTGGCCGAGGCTACCGGAGCGACCGCGGGCTCGGCACCGCGCTGGACCGCGGCGCATGGCCGCGCGGTGGACCACCAGATCCTCCACCGCGTCCTTGACCGCATCAAGGACTGGCAGCGCGCGGGCGCAGGCTCTCCGGGACTGGTCCTGTTCGACCTGGACTCGACCCTGCTCGACAACAAGCCGCGGCAGGCGCGCATCCTGCGCGAGTTCGGCGCCGCGCGCGCCATCCGCGAGCTTACCTCGTGCACCGCGGAGATGTTCGTCGACTGGTCGCTGCGCAAGCCCATGCAGTCCTGCGGGCTGACCGAAGATCAGATGCTGGCGATCGAGCCCGAGGCCCGCCGCTACTGGCGCGAGCACTTCTTCACCAGCGCCTACTGCGTCGACGACGTCGCCAACCCCGGCGCCCGCGAGTACGTCGCCAGCGTCCTTGAAGCCGGCGCCCAGGTCCTTTACTGCACCGGCCGCCACGTCCCGATGCGCGAGGGCACGCTGCAGTGCTTCGCGCGCGAGGGCATCCCCCTCCCCGACGACCGCCGTGTGCACCTGCTGATGAAGCCGACCCTGGAGCAGCACGACGATGACTGGAAGGTCGTCGCCCGCCAGCACATCAAGGAGCTCGGCGAGCTCCTGGCCGCCTTCGACAACGAGCCGACCCACATAAACAGCTACCACCAGCACTTCCCCGAGGCGCTGTGCGTGCACCTTCTGACCGATGACTCGGCGCGCGGCATTCCGGTGCTGCCCGGCGTCATCTCCGTCCGCGACTTCATCCTGCCCTGAGTCCGCCCCTTCAAGACTCCCTAAGCGGCCGCGCTAGACGATCTGCTCGGGTCGGACTATAACCCGCCCATGAACGCCGCGCTGAAACTCCCCACCCCCGAGCTCGTCGACCCGCGCAGCGATCCAGAGTACCTCAAGGTCGTTGAAGTGATCCGCGGCATCAAGATGATGAGCCCGCGGCCCGCGCAGCCGCACGTCTTCGCCGCCGGTCAGCTTCATACGCGACTCAATATGCGTTTTGGCAGCTCCGGCGGACCCGGCGACGACGGACCCGGCGGCTGGTGGATCTTGCCGGAGCCGGAGCTCCACCTGGAGCGCAACGATCCGATCGTTCCCGACATCGCCGGCTGGTGGCGCGATCGGCTGCCGTACTTTACCCAGGAAGTCGGAATCACCGTCGCTCCCGACTGGCTGTGCGAGGTGCTCAGCCCGAGCACGGCGCAGTGGGATCGCACGGCCAAGCTGCCGCTGTATGCCGAGCACGGCATCGCGCACGTGTGGCTCGTCGATCCGCTCATCCGGACCCTGGAGTCCTATCGGCTCACTCCGGATGGGTATCTGCTGCTGCGGACCTATGGCGGCAGCCAGCAGGTGCGCGCGCAGCCCTTTGAAGCCATCTCCCTCGAGCTGGGCTGCCTGTGGTCGCCGCAGGCGCCGGCGCCGTAGAGCGCAGTCCGCGGCTTAAGCGTCCACCTTGACCGGCTGGATGCCGCCGAGCTGATCGATCCAGCGCATCAGCTCGGACACGGTCGGACTGTCGTTCAGACTCACTGGCGGCTGCAGTCCGCGCTCCCTGTAGAGCCGGGCGATCTGCAGGATCTCCTCCGGCGTGAACACCGCGCTCGCCGCCAGCTCCGGCTGGCTCTGCACGAGCTCGACAAACCGCATAAGGCGCGTCCCTTCGGTGATGATCGGCGGGTTGCCGGGCACCGCGAAGACCTCGCCGGGTCGCAGCACGATGCCGCTCGCCAGACTGGCTCCGAGCGGCGCGGCGCGGCGCGGCCGGGTGAGCTCGCGCCCGAACTGCATCTCCATCAGCTGATGGCTGACGATCTCATGGTCTGCAGCGTGAACACTCTCAGAATCTTGGGTCATGGGAATCGCTCCTTGGGATAGTCTCGGGCAAAGCTGTCTTGGTTAATATTTTCGCGCTACGTCGGTTGAGACCGCGCAGCGGAATCCGGTTGTCTGCGACATCGCGCGGGCACTGTAGCGGCTGCGCGTGGCGCCGCGCGCGGTCTGCGCGGCGAAGCTCCAGCTCCCACCGCGCATCACCCGCAGGGTCTCGGCATTGTCGCCGGGGGGCGGCTCGGCGGCGCGCGGATCGCGGCACGGCGCGGGGCAAGCGGCGTAGGTCTCGGTGAAGGCGTCCTGCACCCACTCGGCGACGTTGCCGCCGAGGTCGAGCACTCCCTCCGGAGTCTGGTCGCGCTTGTGGGTCCCGACCTTCTCGAGCCGGGGCAGCCGCGCGCACTTTAGTCCCTCGTTGCGGGCGATGACCACCTCGTCGCAGCTCGGCGGCACCGAGCCCCACGGGTAGGTCCGTCCTTCGCGGCCGCGCGCCGCGAATTCCCACTCCGCTTCGGTGGGCAGGCGGCGGCCGAGCGAGCTGCAGTAGGCGCGGGCAAGGAACCAGCTGACCATGACCGCCGGCAGCTCCTCCCGCCCGGGCGCGGCATGGAAGCGACCGTTGTGATACACGAGTCCGGTCATGGTCTCGGCGTTGGAATCGGACACCGGACTCAGGTCGACAAAGTGCTCATCGCGGCGGGTGACAAACCGGACGCTGGCGCTCTTGTCGGTGGGCCCGGACGCCGCGCTCGGGGGGCCGGCCGGCGGCACCGCCTCGGGATCCGGACTAAGGGTCAGGTTGGTCTGGCGGTTTAACCAGGCGGCGACCTGGCGGTTTGTCACCTCGACCTCCTCGATGGCGAACGGCGAGACCACGACCGATCGCTGCGGCGACTCGCGCTGGTAGGTCTCGCGCCGGCACTCGCCGCCCTCGCGGCCGTGCAGCTGCACGCACCAGTCGAAGGCCGAGTCGATCTCGAGCCCGGTGCTGCCCATATGAAACTCGCCGCCGTTGATTTCGATGAGCGGGGACGGAACGAGCTCTCCCCAAGGGCTCCCGCCGCGGACTCGCGAGAACAGGACCCCCGAGCCGGCGAGGCAGAAAAGCAGCGCCGCCGCCACGAACTCCCACCGCGGATGGCGCCGCCGCGGCACCAGCTCGACCGAGAGCGCCGGGTTCGAGCTGCGCGGACAGAGCGTCGGCACCGCTGCCTGCAGCGCCCGCAGGAGCGCCGCGGCATCGGCGTAGCGCTCTGCCGGCTTGGTCGCGAGCGCCTGCAGAATGACCTTCCATAACGCCGCCGGCACACCCGGCCGCCGCTGCGCCAGATACTCCCGCAGGCCGCGCGGCCCCGTGCGCACGAGCGCCCCGCGCAGCGAAGACTCCTCCGGTCCCATCGGCCGCAGCGTCAGGAGCTCGACCAAAAGCACGCCGAGCGCGAACACGTCGCTCCACGGACCCACCGCGTGCTCATCCCCCGCCACCTGCTCGGGAGCCATATAAAGCGGGGTCCCCAGCTGCTGCCCCGACCCCGTGCTGCGCAGGTCCCCGAGCCGCGCCATGCCGAAGTCCAGGAGCTTGGCCGTATAGCCCGAGGCCCCGAGCCCGCAGCCCCCGCCGGCAACCAGCATCACGTTCTCGGGCTTCAGATCGCGGTGGGTGATCGGCCCCGGGTTCTTGATCTGATGCGCGGCGGCGACCCCGGTGCAGATCTGGGAGAACAGATCGATAACCACCGCGAGCTCGGGCAGGCGCTCCTCGGTGAACGTACCGAGCCAGTCGGCGAGCGACGGTCCGGCCAGGAGCTCAAGGACCATGTAGTCCTGTTTGCCGTACACCCCGCGCTCGCGGATGGCGACGATGTTCGGGTGGGTGATGAGCAGCTCCAGGGCCGAGCACTCAAGGGCGAAGCGCTTGCGCACGTCCTCGGAAGCGAGCTCGGTGCGCAGCAGCTTGACGGCGACCTCGAGGTGGCCGTTTATAAGATCATAGGCCTGCCAGACCTCGCCGTAGGTCCCGGCGCCAATCTGCCGCTGCAGCTCGTAGCGCTGGGCCAGGATCAGGCCGGGTCGGATGAGGCCGGGGTCCGAGCGATTATCGACTACTAAGGTAAGCGGCATCGGGCGCTCCTAGGGAACAATCTCATTTGAATTCACACACTTTTTCATCGTGGATTATGGGCGCCCGGGTCCGCAGCTTGTCAACGGAGCTCCGCAGCGTGCGGAAAGGCCGCGGGCTCGGCCGGCGGCAGAAAGAGCGACCGCCGCCCGAGCCTGCCACCGGGCCGCGCGAGCGGGGGCTGATGCTCCGGCGCGCTCGGCTCTGCTGCTGGCTCGGGATCGATGTTCGCGGGCGGCCCGGCGAGCCGCGGGGCGCGCCGCAGCTCCGGCGCGGAGCCGGGCAGAAGATCTGCCGCGTGGACAGAGCGCCCGGTAGGGAATACGGCGCTCCAGGCGGCGAGTCCGAGCATGATGCAGACCGCGAGCAGCACCTGGAGCCCGCTCACCGGAGTCTGCCGCAGCACCGCCGAGCGGCTCATCTCGAGCAGATCGTCCAGGACCTGCGGCGCGATCGGCTGGGTCGTCTCCAAAAGCTCAATCTGCCGCTCCTGCTCCGCGGTCAGAAGCGGCCGTGGGAGCCCGCCCGCCAGCAGCGCCGGTCCGCTGGCCGCGCCACCCGCCGCAGCTCCGACCGCCGCGGTGCCGCCCTGCAGACCTATGGCTGACGAGTGCGGCTCCATATTGAGTCCCTCGGGCAGCCCGTGCAGGGCGCGCGCGAACGCCAGCACCGAATCGAAACGATCTTCCTTGCGCTTGCTGAGCGCCCGGCCAAGCGCCGCCGTAACATACTCCGGAACCTGCACCGCGAACGCCGCCAGCGGCGGCAGCGGCTCCTGGCGGATCTTCTGCATCAGCCTTATCACGTCATCGTCCCGAAACGGCAGCTGCCCCGCGAGCATCCGGTAGGCGGTAATCGCCAGCGCCCACTGATCGGTGCGCTCGTCGATCAGCTTGCTGCGCCCGAGCGTCCCCTCCGGCGCCAGGTACTCCGGAGTGCCGAGGATCTCCCCCGGCGCCGTCTGGTTCTGCCGGCCGCCGAGGATCTTGGACAGCCCGAAGTCGACTACCTTGACGACCTCGGTCGGCGCGCCGGAGGGACCGCCGTGCTGGGCGAGAAAGATGTTCCGCGGCTTTATATCGCGGTGCACGATTCCCAGGCTGTGCGCCGCGTGCAGCGCGCTGGCGACCTGGCGGACGACCGGCTGCACCCGCGCGAGCGGCAGCGGGCGGCCGTGGCCCAGGTGCGAGTGCAGATCAAAGCCGTGCAGGAGCTCCATGACCAGAAAGGGTCCGCCCCGCTCGTCGCGGTGGAACTCGCTCACCTCGACGATGTTGGGGTGGAAGAGGTGGGCGATGACCGCCGCCTCGTTGGCGAAGCGCTGAAAGTCCGCATCTTCCTTGAGGGCCGTCTGGTGCAGCATCTTGATCGCGCACAAAGTACCGAGCCGCAGATCGCGGGCGCGGAACACGGTTCCCATCGAGCCCTTGCCGATCACTCCTTCGAGCTGGTAGCGACCGGCCAGCACCCGCGGCTCGACCAGGTGCAGGTGCGCCGGCCCCGGCTCAGACAGCGACGGCGGGCGCGGGCTCCGTCGGGCCGGCGGGAATTCGGTCTGCGGAGCTTTATGAAACGGCGTCCTTGTATCGCGCATGGCTCACTCCGGTGGCGGTGCGTTGGCGCTACATAAAGCAGCCTGCGTGCCAGCCGGAGCGGCGCGCCCAAGCGGCGGCCAAACAGACTCCGCAGCCGGAGTCCGCAAGCCCCTACAGAGCGAGTCCATCGTCGCCCAGACGCCGCTGCGCCGGTGTCCCTACAGAGTCGACCAGAGCGCGCGCCGCGGCGCCCGGCACAAGTCCAGTTGTGCCTTCGCAACCCCGCTCAAGTGAAGCTGAAAACCCTGCTTGAGCGGAGCGTCAGCCGCCGTGCTGGTGGTCGTACTCGCCGTAAATCTTGCGCAGGGTGTCGGCAACCTCGCCGACCGTGGCGCCGGCGCGGACGGCGACCAGGATCGCCTGCACCAGGTTGTTGTCGCCGCGCGGCGGGGTGCTGGCGGCGCGGTCGAGCGCGCGCAGCGCCTCGGCGGTGGCCTGGGCGTC
>DAOMZC010000094.1:0-12470 GCA_035437965.1 Pseudomonadota bacterium | reverse complement strand
CGGTGTTGGTCCGCAGGCCGGCATGGGCGTCGTGCAGCGCGTCGATGGTGTCCTCCAGCAGGCCGATGAACGCGTCGCGGTCGCGGACCGCACGAGCGCGCGGGGCGAGGCGCCGGTGAACCTCTTCCCAATCGAGCTTCTTCTCATCGAAGTACACATACCCCTCGCCGAGCTCCTTCCAGAGCTGCTCGAAATCGAGCCCGTAGTCGCTGGCCGCCGGGGGCACCGGCGCCGCAGGGCGGGTCGGGCAGCGGGCCGGGACGGCGCAGGCAGAGCCCGCAGCCAGACCGAGACAAAATAGGAGGGCGTACAAGCGCATGAGAGGGCTCTGGTAAAAGGGTTGGGTCAAGGGGCCGCGACTGCGGCGCTGCGAAGGTAGCGGATCCATTCCAAAATTGATAGAGACCTTGTGGACCGGGCGGCGAGCTCGACGCGGTAAGGGGCCTGGTGGTCAGCGTGCCGACCACCGGCGTTCACCACTGGTCAGTCTCCTGACCAAGTGCGCGCTTACTGGCGCGTGATTCCTTACGCCCCGACTTGCGCCGTCCTTTCGCTGATCTGGGCCCGTTTTCCTGTCTCTTCCAAACGGGGAGCGGAACTCCTGCGAGCTCTGGCACAGAGTCTGCTTTGCTTCAGACCAACCAAGTCAGACAGCAGCAAGTAACACCAGAAGCCATAAGGAGATTCCCATGAACCGCAGCAAGCTCCAGAAGGACCAGACCGCAGGCACCATCGGCCAGGTCTCCCCGCGCCGCGCGCCCCACGCTGCCCGTCGCTCTGCCGGATGGCTGACCGCGCTCGCGGCGGCCCCGCTGGTCCTCGCCTGCGCCTGCGGAACGGCGCCCGAGACGACGGGCCCAGAGGAGGAGCCGAGCGCTCAGGGAGCCGACGCGCTGACCGCAGAGGAGGCGTTCCCGGGCCGCACCGGCGAGGTCCGCACCGTCCTCCTTGAGACCGCGGAAGGGACCGAGAAGGTCTCCTACGAGCTTATCGACGACTACATGGTCCACGAGGGCGACATCATCCTGGGTCGCCTCGGCAGCGGGTTCACCGCGCAGAGCGCGACGCTCAGGACCACGACCTGGCCGGACTGCGTGATCCCGTACGAGGTCAACCCGAACCTGCCCAACAAGCAGCGCATCACCGATGCCGTCAAGCACTGGACGAGCCGCACCAACGTCCAGCTGGTCCCGCGGACCAACCAGAAGGACTACATCGTGTTCGAAGACGACGGCAAGGGCTGCTACTCGTGGATCGGTCGCCGCGGCGGTCGCCAGACGGTGAGCCTGGCCAAGGGCTGCAGCACCGGCTCTGCCATCCACGAGATCGGCCACGCGGTCGGTCTGTTTCACGAGCAGAGCCGCCAGGACCGCGACAACTACGTAACGGTCCTTTATAATAACGTCCAGGCGGGCAAGGAGTCCAACTTCGACAAGTACCGCAGCAGCTCGGGCCGCGATGTGGGCAAGTTCGACTTCGACTCGATCATGATCTACGGGACTGATTTCTTCTCGCGCAACGGCAAGCCGACCCTTGTGCACAAGGACGGCACCAAGCTCAACGCGCAGCGCAGCGTGCTGAGTCAGGGCGACCTGGGCGGCGTGGCCAAGCTGTGCGGCGGCTAGCGCAGGCTGAGGCAAAACTACTCCGCGACCCGAGTTCGCGTCCGACCGTGCTCACAGCCACGAGGCTGCTCCGCGCGGCCGAGCGCGAACTCGGGCCGCTCGCTACGTTTTGCCGCAGCCTGCCAGCGCAGGGGCGCTTACTGGCTGCGGCTTACTTGCTCCAGGTGAGGTGGCGGCTGATGGCCAGCGTGAGCTCGTCGCGCAGGGCGGCGAAGCTCGGCAGCTCGTGGACGGTCTTGCGGGTGAGCAGGGCGATCCGCCGCGCGACGCCGGGCAGCCGGCGGTAGCTGGTCGGCGCGAGGTTCAGGTCGAAGGCGAGGCCGAGGGGGAGCAGGCCGTTGCCGAACCCGGCGCGCACCATCTGCGCCACGGCACCGAAAGACTCGACGGGCACCGCGGGCGCGGCGAGCAGGTCCGGGTGGTGGGCGCGCAGCTGCGGCTGGATGGCGCGCCAGGTCGCGGAGGTGGGCTCGATCGTGATGAGCGGCGCCGCGCGCGCCTTGCGCGGGGCGAGCTCGGCGTGCACCAGCACCAGCGGCTCGGCGATGAGCGGCTGCTGCACCAGATCGCGGGCGGTGGGGGCCTCGGTGCACAGGCCGATGTCGTAGCGGCCGAGCCGCACACACTCGATCACCAGGATGCTGCGGTGCGCGTGCAGAGCGACCTGACTGCCCGGCAGCGCCCGCAGCGCCTGGCGGATCACCGCCGGCCCCCACGACGAAGCAATCGAGTCGGCCAGGGCCAGCGAGAAGCTCACCTTGGCATCGCGCGCCGCCGGCTGCCCGACTAGCCCCCGCAGCTCGGCGACCAGCGGCCGGGCGCGGGCGAGGAACTCGACCGCCGGCGCGGTGAGGCGCAGCCGCCGCCCATCGGGCTCGAGCAGGCGGAAGCCGACCGCGGACTGCAGCGACTGCAGGCGCTTGCTCACCGCGGACTGCGTGAGGCGCAGGCGGGTGGCGGCCTCACTGACGGTGCCAAAGGTCGCCAGGGCGACGAGGGCGTCGATCGACTCCAACATATTCCAGATGCTACTACATTGTATTCCTTGTATTCGCGTTTTTTATAATCGGCCGCCAGATACCTTTTTGTTCATGGAACAAATTTACAAGACCATGGAACGGAACCTGAAGGCAGTTCGCGAGCGGCTGCGGCGACCGCTAACGCTGGCGGACAAAATCTTGCTCGGCCACCTGACCGACCCCCAGAATCAGGAGCTGCGGCGCGGCGAGAGCTACCTGACGCTGCAGCCGGATCGCGTCGTCTTTCAGGACGTGCTCGGCCAGACCGGCATGCTCCAGTTCATGCAGACCGGGCGCGAGCAGGTAGCGGTGCCGACGACGATCCACTGCGATCACCTGATCCAGGCGCGGACCGAAGGCGGGGCCGACCTGCGCGCCTCGATCGCCGAGAATCAGGAGGTCTATGAGTTCCTGCGCTCGGCGGCGGCGCGCTATGGAGCGGGATTCTGGGGGCCGGGGGCGGGGATCGTGCATCAGGTGGTGCTCGAGAACTACGCGGCGCCGGGGGTCATGATCCTCGGCACCGACTCGCATACTCCCAACGCCGGCGGGCTCGGGGCGTGCGCGGTGGGAGTGGGCGGCGCCGACGCGGTAGAGGTCATCGCGGGGCTGCCGTGGGAGCTGCGCTACCCGCGTGCGATCGCGGTGTACCTGACGGGGGCGCTGAGCGGCTGGACGGCGCCCAAGGACGTCATCATGTATGTGGCGGGAATTCTGGGAGTCGCAGGCGCGACCAACTCGATCATCGAGTACATCGGACCGGGGGCGGCGGCGATCAGCGCGACCGGCAAGGCGACGATCGCCAACATGGGGGCGGAGCTCGGCGCGACGACGTCGCTGTGGGCGGCGGACGAGCGGATGCTGCGCTACCTGCGCGCGACCGGGCGCGGTGAGCTCGTCCCGCTTATCGAAGCGCACCGCGAGCTCCTCACTCCGGATCGCGAGGTGACTGAAGATCCGGAGCTTTACTATGATCAGGTGCTGCGGCTCGACCTGACGCAGCTTGAGCCCTACATCGTCGGGCCGCACTCCCCGGATCGGGCGCGGCCGCTGTCGCAGCTGGCGGCGGAGCTGCGCGACCCGGCGGCCGGGCTCCTGGCGCCCCTGTCGGCGGCGCTGCTCGGCAGCTGCACCAACTCGTCCTACGAGGACCTGAGCCGCGCCGCCGATGTGGCGCGGCAAGCGCGGGCGCACGGCGTCACCGCGGCGGTGCCGCTCCTGGTCTCGCCGGGCTCGGAGCGGGTGCGCGCGACCACCGAGCGCGATGGGCAGCTGGCAGCGCTGCGCGAGCTCGGCGGCGTCGTGCTGGCCAGCGCCTGCGGGCCGTGCATCGGGCAGTGGCAGCGGCCGGTGACGCTCGGCGGGCGCCCCAATAGCATCGTGACCTCCTACAACCGCAACTTCCCCGGGCGCAATGATGGGCAGCGGACGACCCTGAGCTTCATCGCCAGCCCAGAGATCGTCACCGCGCTGGCGCTGGCCGGCACCCTGGCGTTCAACCCGCTGACCGACACCCTGATTGGCAGCGATGGCCAGCCCTTCAAGCTGGTGCCGCCGCAGCCCGCCCCCGAGGTGCCGGCGACGCCGCTACTGCCCGGGGACGCGCTGTACATACCCCCGTCGGTCGGAGCGGCGGCGCCGCGCCCGGCGATCCTCCTGCCTCCTCACAGCGAGCGGCTGCAGTCCCTTGCGCCGTGGCCCGCGTGGGACGGCAAGGATCTGCTGGAGCTGCCGGTCCTCATCAAGACCCGCGGCAAGACCACGACGGATCAGATCTCGCCGGCCGGGCCCTGGCTGCGCTACCGCGGCCACCTGGAGCGCTTCAGCGACAACCTGCTCTCGGGCGCGGTCAACGCGTGGACCGGCGCGACCGGCTGCACCGAGAACCTGCTGACCGGCGAAGCTGAGCAGCCGGTTTCGGTGGTCGCGCGCGACTACCGGGCGCGCGGCCTCAAGTGGGTCATCATCGGCGACACGAACTACGGCGAGGGGAGCAGCCGCGAGCACGCCGCTCTGTCGCCGCGTCTGCTGAGCGGCGCGGCGGTGATAGCCCGCAGCTTCGCCCGCATCCACGAGTCGAACCTGAAGAAGCAGGGCCTCCTGGCGCTGACCTTCGCCGATCCGGCAGACTACGAGCGCGTCCGCCCAGGGGACCGGGTGAGCCTCACCGATCTCCGCACCCTTCTACCCGGCGCTCCGGTCGCCTGCACGCTGCAGCACGCGGACGGTAGCCGTGAGACCTTGCAGCTCCATCACTCCTACAGCGCTGCCCAGCTGAAGTGGTTCCGCTGCGGCTCTGCCCTCAACGCGGCGCGCGGCTTGTAATCTGTATTGGCAAGCGTAATTCCCAGCCCGCGCCGAGCTCCGGTTCAGCTTGCGAAAGTGGGCGACGACGCGGCAGGACAGCGGGCGGACTCTGAGAGAGCGGCACGGGTGTTGCTTCGCTCTTTTGTAGGAGTCGTTCCATGATGCCGCACAATCGCATACTGGTAGTTGAAGATGAAGACAATGTGCGCGACGTGCTCGCCGAGTTCTTGAGCTACCGCGGCTACCTGGTCGAGACCGCGGCCAACGGACTCAAAGCTCTTCCCAAGCTTCGGGAGTTCGCTCCGGATCTGATCCTCACCGACTTGCAGATGCCGGGACTCGACGGCTTCGGCCTCATTCGCAGAGCTCACGAGCAGGACCCCGACCAGGCAATCGTGGTCATGAGCGCCCTGGCCCAGGCCGAGGCCAGCGACGCCCAGATGAGCGCGTGCACGGCCGGCTACGTCACAAAGCCGATCGACCTCGATGAGCTCATCAAGGTCATCGAGCATGCCATCGCCGGCTCTGCCCGCGGGCAGCCGAGCTGACCGCGCGGGACGGCTCAGCGAGCGCAGGCGGGCGCCTCTCGGGAGCTCACTTGGCGCTGGCGAACATGAACGGGTAGGTTACGCGGACCTCGCCGCCGTCCAGCGGCGCGGGAAACTGCGCCGCATACATGGTCTCCTGCACGCACTCGCGCATCGGGGCATCGGTGATTGTACTTTCAGCGTCATTGATCGCGCTCTGGCTGACCAGGCCCCCGATGTCCGGCTCGGCGATGATGGTGAAGTCGACGACCAGCTTGCCGGCGAGCGCGGGCTGGGTGATAAGGGCGTTCTCGTAGCACTCCTTGATGAGCGGCAGCAGCGCGGTGATCTGGGTCCGGATGTATTCCTTATCCAGCTCCGACGCGTCCACGGCCGAGGCGCCGGCAGCCGGCTTCGGTGCGTGATGCGAGACGGCTAGGCGCTGCAGCAGCTGCGCGCGCTGCTGCCGATCGAGCTGCCGCAGCGGCGCGACTGCTGGGGTCTGGGGTCGGCTCGCCGCTACCGGAGCAGACGGCGCATGCATCGGAGGCGGGGCCGTCTTGGGCCTCGTCGCGAGCAGGCCGCCGGTTACCCCGACCAGGACGACGGCTGCAGACATCAGGGACTTTGCCAGCAAGCCCGCCCGGGCGCGGGTCAGACCGGACAGGACGCCGGGACCATAAGGCTCCGTCGTCGGCCAGGCCCCCAGAGGAGCCAGCGCGAGCTGCCACGCGTGGCGGTCGCCGTTGTGACTGCGGTCGAGTTCCGTGCGCAGCTGATCGAGAGCGGTCTTCAGCCGCCAGCGCACCGTACCCGCTGGGACACCCTGGCGGGCGGCGATGTCGGCGGCGCTCAGCCCTTCATAGAAGCGCAAGAGGACGGTTGCCCGGTAGGGCTCGGCCAAGCCGACCACCAGGCTGGCGAGGCTCTGCTGGGCCTGGGCGCGCGCGACCAGCTGCTCGGGCGACTCGACGGGGTCGGCGGGGTCGGCGGCCACCGCCTCTTCGCGCGCGCCGCGCCGCCGCTCCCCGCGGGCTCGCATTCTTACCAGATTCCGCACCACCTGGCCCAGCCAGGGACGCGGCGGGAGCTCTGCGGCCGGCGGGTGGCGGAGCGCCGCCATGAAGGTCTCCTGGGTCAGATCGTCGGCCAGGGCGTCATCGCGCACCAGGCACCCGGCGAGGCGGCGGACCCACGCGGCGTGCGCGAGCAGGGCAGGGAGGTCGGTACCGGCAACCAGTGTATTCATGGGCGAGGACCTTTGTCCTCACTATGCCGCCGCGGCAGAAAGTGTTGGCTAAATGTCGCCGGGCGGGGCCGCGCGCCTAGTTACGTGCCTGCGCCTGCTCTTCGACGACCGGTCGGCCCCCTTGGGTCAGGTAGCGCTGCGGCTCGCGCTCGAAGCGATTTTTACACTCGGCCGAGCAGAAATAGAGCGTGCGGTTGGCGGCGCTGCTCTTGTACTCGGCCCACTTCTCATCCACCTGCATCCCACATACTGGATCTTGGGTCTTCAACATGGGGCACCTCCTTTGGCGGACTGGCGATCACAGGGTCGCATGATGCTCGTTGCCGCTCCGCTCGTCCTGCAGCTGCTGGCAGTCGGCGCACCGCTCGGCGTACGGGATGCTCAGCAGGCGGCGCTCGATGATCGGCTTCTCGCAGTCGCTGCACAGCCCGTACGAGCCGTCGGCGATCCGCGCCAGCGCGGCGTCCAGCAGGTGTACCTCGGAGGTCGCCCGCTGCGCATCGCTGAAGCGCGCGTCCTGCGCCGCCTCACGCACCGAGTTGTCACCCAGGTCCTGGGTCTCGCGCAGCCCTTCACTGGCCGCGGTCGAGTCGCGCTCGGCCAGCGTCCTTTCATCGATCCGCATGAGCGAAGCGCGCCGGCGTTCGAGCAGCAGGTTCTGGAAGTAGGCTACGTTGATATCGGGCAGGCTGGCCGGCATCCGGACCTCCATATCGCAGTGATAACCAGTTCCTAATAGAACCATGGGCCCGGCGGCGGCTCGCGCAACCGAAAAACCAGTCTTTTCGCGGCGCCGGCGACGCGGTGAAGAGGTCTGGTCTGCCGAGGTTCGGAAGTCGGTACTCTGCAGTGTCTGCAGAGCTACTGGCCAAGGCGCCGCTGCTGGACGGAGCGCGCGGCGATGACCTGCGCCGCCGCAACCGCCGCGCCGCCGGACGACCGCGCGGTTGGTGCGGCACCGCTTGAGACCCCGGCGGCAGCGGGTGCAGCGGCGCGGACTCCCTTGGGCTCGCAGACGCAGCCGGTCGTGTTCAGGATGACGACGACTGCGGACATCTGCAGATCGAGCTTGGTGCAGATCTCCTGACACTCGGTGGCCCGCTCGCGCGGGACTTCGTACAAGGAACCGGTGGCGCGGCCGATGACACAGCCGGAGCCGGCGAGGCACAGGGCAAGCAAAATCCAGGGTGCACGCATGGGAACCTCATCTTCGCAGGGCTTGTTGCAGGCCGTGAACGCCGCATCTTCGGACAAGCTGGGTCGGCTGTCCAAAAGCCTGCTCGCGCCGGCGCCGCTCAGGCGCGGTGGGCGGCCATCACCAGCTCCACGATGTGGGTGAAGCTCTCGGCGAAGTGATCGGGCGCGGCATCGAGGAGGCGGGCGCGCGGGATCTCGCTCCAGGCGACCGCGCAGGTGCGCATCCCGGCGGCGCGTCCGGCGAGGATATCGAACTCGGTGTCGCCGACCATCAGGCCCCAGCGGGGCTCGCGGGTCGGCCCGCTCTCGCCGCCAGCATCCGCCGGGGCGGCGGCGCCGCGCCCGAGCGCCTCCAGGGTCACGTGCAGCACCTGCGGATCGGGCTTCACGCGCAGCCCGTCCGAGCCCTGCACCCAATCGAAGAACTCTCCCAGCCCGAGCTCAGTCACCATGCGGCGGGCGGTGGCGGTCAGCTTGGTCGTCGCCACCGCGAGCCGCAGGCGCGGCGTTCCATCGGGATGGCGGGTGCGGGCGCGCAGCTGCGCGAGGCGGGTGAGGCCTTCGACCACCCCGGGAAACGGCTGCGTGGTATCGAGCAGGTGGCTGTGATAGTGCTGCCGGTAGGCGGCGACGAAGGCGCGCATGCCGGCGTCACTGCCGCGCGGCCGGACCCGGCGGAAGAACCCGTCCAGGGCCAGCCCGTGCGCTCCCAGGCGCAGCTCCTCCTGGTCCGCCTCGTGGCTGTGCCGCCCGTCGGCGACCTCGTGCAGCGCGACCCGCAGCGCCGCGTGGATGTCGCCGCTCGAGTCGACCAGCGTGCCGTCGAGATCAAAGATGACGGTGAAATCAGTAGACATGGGCCTGGGCGGCACCCTACCACAGCCGCCGGCCGCGGCGCGCTACAGCGAGTCCATGAAGCTGCGGATGACGCGCACCGCGCGCTGGTGCAGGGGGCTCGGGACGATCTCGAAGGCGTGCACGGCCAGCGGAATCTCGCACAGGTGGACGCGGGTCGCCCCGGCGTGGCCGAGCTTCTCGAAGAAGTGGCGCGCCTCCTCGATCGGGACCAGGCTGTCGTTCTCGCCGTGGATGAGCAGGATCGGCGGCGACTTGTCCGACAGATAGGTCAGCGGCTGCGAGCGGTGGAACAGATCCGGCTCATCGCGGAAGCGCCGCTGGAAGACCACCCGCTCGAGCAGCCAGGAAGCCAGCGGATACAGCGGCTCCTCGACCAGACCCACCAGGTTGGCGATGCCGTACAATACCACCGCGCCGCGCACCCGCGTGCTCTTGTCCTCGAAGCCCGGCTGCAGGTGGGCGGTGCCATCGGAGACCGCGAGCATCGCCGCCAGGTGTCCGCCGGCCGAGCCGCCCATGACGATCGCCTCGGGGGTCGCGCCGTACTCCGCCGCGTGCTCGGCCACCCAGGCGATGGCCGCCTTGCAGTCGTAGAGCCCGGCCGGCATCGGATAGCGCGGCGCCAGCCGGTAGTCGATCGAGAAGACCACATAGCCCGCCGCCGCCAGCTCGTACATGAGGTACGGCGACTGGCGGCGCGTGCCCGAGAGCCAGGCCCCGCCGTGCAGGTAGACGACCGAGGGCTGCGGCCCGCTGCCCGGGCGCTGGCGCGGCCGATAGATGTCCAGGCGAAGTTTTTTGCCATCGATGACCCGATAGACGACGCCGCGGGTGACCTTGATGTCGCGCATCGCCGCGGTCCGCTGGAACAGCAGCGGCGCGTAGGTGATGCGCATCGGCGGGTAGACTCGCGCGCGGTTTGCTTCCTTGACCGGGAAGGGCTCCTCATTATCGTTCACCGGGCGGCCATCCAGGATCGGCAGCACGGTGCGCATGCGCAGAAGGTGCAGACCGAGCAGCACCCACGCCGTCACATGAAATAGGAGCCCGAGCTGCCCGAGGGTGTGGCCAAGTCCCCCCTTCCACCACAGCGCCACCGTCAAGCCAAGTCCGAGGAGAATGAGCTGCGGCGCGAACAGCGCGACGACGATGAACGAGATCGAGCCGAGCAGCATCAGGACCGGCGGGAACACCCGCGGCTTCACCACTCCCACCGTGTTGACGAGGAGAAAGACCGAGCAGGCAAAGTAGAGATAAACAAGGGCCAGGGTCGTCATGGTGGCTTCCAGAGCTTAGCCGATCACGGGGAAGCGGCGCTCGGCGTAGAGCGCGTCCAGCGCCAGCTGCATCGTATCGCGGACGCGGCGGAAGCAGAAGTCGACCAGCGCCGGGTTTTCCAGATCCTGCTCGGTGAACGGCCGGCCGAGGAAGCCTTGCGCCTCGGCGCGGACATCGATGGGCGGCAGGACCTGCACCGTGATCTTGGCCGGCAGCGGCAGCTGCGGCAGGCACGCCCCGAGCCAGATCCCGAACGGCAGGCCGGCAACGATGGGAAACACGTCGGCGCGGAAAAGCCGAGTGAAGCCCAGGCGGTTGGCCAGCCAGGTGCCGCGCCACAGGACCAGGAACGTCTCGTGCGCGCCGGCCGAGACCACGGGCGTAATCGGCACCCCGCGGTGCAGGGCGTGCTTCACGAAGCCGGTGCGATCGCCGAGCGTAATCTTTTTGCGATCCCAGAACGTACGGAACGTCTCACGCGAGGCGCCGGGGTAGACCAGCACCGAGTGTCCGGCGTCCATCACCGCCTCGAGGTTATGGCGGTCGGCGAGCACCGCTCCGGCGCGCCGCAGCCACGGGGCGAAGCGCAGCACGATGTCGTGACACAGCACGTGCAGGGGCTTTGTGAAGCCATGCCGGTGGTGCCAGCCCGAGCCGATGACAATGCCATCCAAGGGCAGCATGCCGCCGTCGTGGTTGGCGACCACGATCGCCTGCTCGGGAAGGAAGTTTTCGCTGCCGCGCAGCTCGGCCCGGAAGTACGTCCGCATCAGCGGATCGAGGAAGCGGACCAGGCGGCGGGTAAAGGCTTCATCGAACTGGAAGGGATCGCTGTTGCGCATGCGGACCGGCGGTGGGGCTTTCCATTTTGGTTTGGTCGTCACCGGAGTCGGGTCCGGCGCCGCCGCCTGAGACGGCAGAGACGACTGGAGGTTGCTCGCAGGGTCCGACTGACCCGATTCGCTCTTATGGATCATGGGGCACATCGCGGTCTCCTTTCTTCGCGGTAGCCCGACCTTGAGAGCGGCTACGGCGAGGCGCTGATTTGTTGCTTCGGCGAACTGGCTCGGGTGCTCCTTGAGTCCTGTGGTTCCATTTATGCTCTAGGCCGACACTGCAAGCGCCGCCGGCTCGGCGTAGGTCGGCGCGAGCTCGTTCAGGAACTGCAGCGCGGTCTCGATGACCGCCTCCGGTTGTTCGAAGTTTGGCATGTGGCCGCAGCGCGCCAGCGTGCGCACCCGGGCCCGCGGCAGAGTGGCGAGCGCCGGCGTGACCGAGCGCAGGCTGAGGAGGTGATCCTCCTCGCCCCAGATCACCTGCACCGGCAGATCGAGCTCGCGCAGCCGCGGCCCGAGATCGCCCATCAGATCGGGCAGCATCGGACAGGCGTAGCGGGCAAACTCCCAGGCGTAGCGCGGGTCGTAGCGGTCCAGCACCTGGCTGACGAAGCGCTGGGTGCGCGCCGTCGGCTGCGCGAAGATCCGCTTCAGAAGGAGCTTCACCGCCACCACGATCGCCGGGGCCACCACCTGCTCGCGCAGAAGGTACGGCGCCAGCACGTGCATCCACCGCGGGTAGGGGAACAGGCCCGCGCTGTTCATGAGCAAGAGGCCCAGCACCCGCTGCCGGTGACTGAGCGCCAGATCCATGGCGATGCGGCCGCCGAACGAGTGCCCGAACAGCACCGCCTGCGGCTCGCGCACGTGGTCGAGCAGGCCGATCACCGCCTCGTGCATGAGGGGCACCCGGTAGGGGACGCGCGGCTTGGCCGATCGCCCGCAGCCCGGCAGGTCGAGGCCGAGCACGCGCGTGTGCTGGGCGAGCGCCGGGGCTACATACTCCCACGTCGTCATGTTGGTCCCGAGCGCGTGGATAAGGAGGATCGGCGGCAGCCCGCGCGGCTTGGGCGGTGGGCCGCTATCGAAGTAGCAGAGCGGGCCGAGTGAGGAGGCGTCCGCGGCGAAGCGGTCAGGGTAGGGGAAGGTCTCGGAGCGCATTGGCTCGGGCGGCATCGCGGCGTAGGGCATAAGTCAAAATATAAGCGCGTTTTCGCACATTGCAGGCAGTATTCGCAGGGCACCCTATACATACTCACCGCGCGTCGCTGCGACCCGTGCCCCGAGCGGCCGGGCCACTGTTCCACCATAGGACCACGGCCGGACCACGGCCGGACCACGGCCGGCCAACAGGGCCTTCCGACGCGAGGCGATCTATTAAGCCCCGGTAATTAAGCCCCGGTAAGCAAGCTCCAGACGACCCAAGCAGGCGGCCCAGCCGACGGCCTGGAGCCGACGGCCGAAAGGCGTGCGAAATCGCGGCTCGACGCTGCCCGGCGGGGCAAAAAATGACTGGTCACCGGAGCCTCAAGCAGGCATAAAATGAGGGGAGGCGGGATGCAGCAGCGGTCTTT
>DAOMZC010000093.1:0-12539 GCA_035437965.1 Pseudomonadota bacterium | reverse complement strand
CCGGAGCTGCTTTTTTGTCAGCGCCAGCTGGCAAAAAAGTAGCGCAGGGAAGGGGAACCCGCGCCGGAGAAGCCCGACCCGCCCCGAGGCAGCCCGAAAAGTCCCCGCGGCCCTAGCTGCAGACCCGGTTCTTCCCCTGCTTCTTGGCCCGCAGCATAAGCTCCTGCGCCGCGCGGATGAACTGCGCCGCCGTCGTCTCGGTGGTCAGCGTGCACGCCCCCAGCGAGCAGGTGACCGCAATGCGATCGCCTTCGAAGTCGAAGGTCTCGCTCGCCGCCGCCTGGCGCAGCTCCTCGGCGCGCGCCACCGCCTGCGCCGGACCGCACTCCGGCAACAGCAGCAGGAACTGCGTCCCTTCGTAGCGGCACAGCACCTCCGAGCGGTCGGTGCGGCGCAGGATCCGGCGCGACATCTCTTTGATGATGTGGTCGCCGGTCAGGTGCCCGTGCGTGTCGTTTATGACCTTGCAGTTGTCGATATCCAGCGCGCACAGCGACGCCGGACGCGAGAAGCGGCTCGCCCGCGCGACCTCCCGCTCGAGGATGTCGGCAAAGGCACGCCGGTTCCACGCCGAGGTCAGCCCGTCGCTCACCGCGATGCGGTACTGCTCATCGGCCAGCGCCGCGTCCAGCCCCGGCGCCGCCAGGAACCTGAAGATCGCGTTGCCGATCTTCAGGAGCTCCCCGCTCTGCAGCCGGTGCTCCCGGATCGGCATGTCGTTTATGTAGCTGCCGTTGGTCGACTGCAGATCCGCCACTACCCAGCCATCGCCCTGCCGCGACAGCCGGGCGTGGCGCCGCGACACCGAGTCGCGATCGATCTGGATGCCGGCATCACTGCTGCGGCCGATGATAAGCTCTTCCCCGCTGAGCTCGAACCGATGCCCGACATCGGGCGCATCGAGCGAGCCAGCGTACACCAGCACCAGCAGCGCCTTGGCCGGCCCCCCGGCCACTCCCTCGGGACGAAGCTGAACTTTGCGCGACTTGAAGTCATCCATGACACAGCACCGACGAGAAGCCTAACAGGTTCTCGCCCCCGAAGGAAGGGCCCACCTGCCACCCGGACGCCCAATCGCCCCCGGTCTGAGGCCCGCCGCGCCCCGTCCATATAGTAGAATGACCCTGCTGAGGAGCCGCCTGTCGTAAATGCCATCGATTGTCTTTGAGCCGCTCGGGATGACCATCGAGTGCGCCACCGGTGAGACCGTGTTCGCCGCCGCCCGCCGCCACAACGTCCCGATCCCGACCGCCTGCGTCGGGCGCGGCACCTGCGGCCTGTGCCGCGTCAAGGTCGTCGCCGGCGAGGAAGCGCTGTCGCCGATCAACAGCACCGAGAAGCGGCACCTCGGCAACACCTATTTCATCACCAAGCTGCGCCTCAGCTGCCAGGTCCAGATCGGCGGCGCCGCGGCCGCCGCGACGACGCCCCCCGGTACCGACGGCGAGAAGCGCGTGACGCTGCTCATCCCCGACGCGGTCAAGAACCTCAAGCGCCTGGCCCAGCTCAAGCCCTGAGCCCGGCGTCCACCACCGCCCGTTTTGGCGCATTGGTTTGCCGATAGAATTGCAAGCGTTCTTCGGTAGCCGTCCTATGTCTGCGGAAAAGCGCTGCTATAAAGGACTTTTTCGTCGCGTCTATACAATCCTGTATCACCTGCATATTCTGGAATAAGCGGCCTGCTCGCTGGATGCTGACTCTCGCTGGTCAGGAGCCGTGGGCGTCAGGGGGGAACAGGCTGGGCTGTGGCCTTTGCAGTGCAGGAAAGGGAATGTGCTATGGGAACGCGACTTTATGTAGGTAACTTACCGTACGACGCTAGTGAGGCTCAGATACGCGCTTTCTTTGAGCAGGCGGGTTCACGACAAGTCTCGCAGGTCAAGATCATCACCGATCGCGAGACCGGTCGGCCGCGCGGCTTTGCTTTCGTCGAGCTGACCGATGCCCGCATGGCCGATGCGGCGATAAGCGAGCTCCACGGCACCCAGTTCGGCGGTCGTACGATCGTGGTGAACAAGGCCCACCAGCCGCGTCACGGCGGCGGCGGCGGCGGCAGTGGCGGCGGCGGGCGCGGCGGCTACGGCCGCGGACGCCGGATGTAACCCCCCCACGCCGGCCGCGGTCAGTCGAAGGCCGCCTGGCCGGTGATGTCCTGACCGACGATCAGGGTGTGGATGTGGTCGGTGCCCTCGTAGGTGAACACGCTCTCGAGGTTGCACATGTGGCGGCCGCTCTGATACTCGTCGGTGATCCCGTTTGCCCCTAGCAGATCGCGGGCGGTGCGCGCGCACTCCAGCGCCATCCGCACATTGTTGCGCTTGGCGAGCGAGACCTGCTGCGGCCGCACCTTGCCGGCCTCCTTGAGCCGCCCGAGCTGCAGCGCGAGCAGCTGCGCCTTGGTGATCTCCTCCAGCATGTCGACGAGCTTGAGCTGCACCAGCTGGTGACCGGCCAGGGGCCTACCGAACTGCGCCCGCTCCTTGGTGTAGCCGAGCGCCTCGTCGTAGCAGGCCATGGCGGCGCCGATGACGCCGAACGAGATGCCGAAGCGCGCCTGGTTCAGGCACGACAGCGGCCCGCGCAGGCCGCTCACTCCGGGGAGCAGGGCGCTGCGCGGCACCACGCAGTCCTGGAAGATGAGCTCCGAGGTGACCGAGGCGCGCAGCGAGAACTTGCCGTGGATGTCGCGGGTGGTAAAGCCGGGGGTGCCGCGCGGGACGAGGAAGCCGCGCACGGTGCCGTCGTCGGTCTTGGCCCAGACCACCGCGACATCGGCGAGCCCGCCGCTGGTGATCCAGCGCTTCTCACCGTTGAGCACGAACTCGTCGCCGTGCGCCCGCGCCGAGAGGCGCATGCCGGCGGGGTTGCTGCCGAAGTCGGGCTCGGTGAGGCCGAAGCAGCCGATCGCCTCGCCGCGCGCCATCGCCGGCAGCCAGCGGTCTTTCTGCTCGTCGCTGCCGTAGCTGTGGATGGGATACATGACGAGCGCCCCCTGGACCGACGCGAAGCTGCGCACGCCCGAGTCGCCGCGCTCCAGCTCCTGCATGATGAGGCCATAGGCGACCGGGCCCAGGCCGGCGCAGCCGTACCCCGACAGGCTCGCCCCGAGCGCCCCCAGGGCTCCCAGGCGCCGCGGCCAGCTCGCGTCGAAGGTGCCGTCGCGGAAGTGGCGGCCGATGACCGGCAAGAGCTCCTCGTCGACGAAGCGGCGGATGCTCGCCTGGACCAGGCGCTCCTCTTCGGTCAAGAGGTCGGCGATGCCGAAGTAGTCGACGCCGTGAAACGACATGACTGCTGTCTCCTTGATTTGCGCGGGGTGGCGGGCGCTAGCGGCGGATCGCGGTGATCAGCCACTCCTGGCCGGCTCGGGTGATGATCGAGTTGTCGGCCAGCTGCGAGCTCTGCACGGTGAACGCCGCCGCCAGGTGCTCGTGGACCTCGGCCGGGCTGACCGCGTAGGGCGGACCGCCGGGGTTTTCGTGGCAGTAGAACAGGCCGACGAGCCGGCCGCCGGGCGCGAGCAGCGCGGCGGTGGCGGTCACGTACTCGGCGCGCCGGTGCGGCTCGATGGCGCAGAAGCAGCAGTGCTCCAGCACCAGATCGTAGGTCCCGCGGTGCCGCGGGTCGTCGAGCGCCAGGGTGAACAGGTCGGCCTCCACGACCTGCAGGTGGCGGGCGAAGTCCTTGCCCTCGATGGCGGCCCGCAGGTAGCGCACCGCGCTCGGCGCGATGTCCACCGCGACCACCTGCGCCCCGACGCCGGCGCCGACCTCGGCGAGCTCCTTGGCCTCGTGCCCGCGTCCGCAGCCGAGCACGATCGACCGCTGCCCGGGCCGCGGCGGATTTTCGCGAATCCAGTCGCCGAGCGGCGGCGCGGTGCGCCCGAGCTCCCAGCCGTCGCCGCCGTGCTGGTACAGGTACTCCCAGCGGGTCGCCGGGGTCAGGCCCTCGGGGTCGGGCTTGCGCGGCCGGACCTCGCGCACCGCGGCGCGCGCCGGCTCGCGCAGGAGCAGCTGCAGGGCGCCGTAGTCGCCGGTGCAGAACGAGATCTCGGGCACCGGCCGGCTCCCCGAGACGCCGGGCGGGGTCGGCAGGCCGGGGTTGGAGGGCGTCGCGGTCGAGCCGGCGGTGCCGTGCTCGGCGACGTAGCCGAGGCGCACGGTGCGGTCCAGGGCGTCGAGCTCGATCACCACCAGGGTCGCGTCCGAGGGCGTGCGCGACGACGGCGGCAGGTGCGAGTGGGCCCAGTCAAACAGCGGCCGGGCGGCGGCGTAGACGCGCGCGAACGCCGCGCCGCCCAGCTCCTCCTCCGTCACCGTCGTCGCGTCGGCGGCACGCACGCGGCACACGCGCTGCCGCACATCCAGGTGCAGGGCGAGAAGGTCCATGGCTAGCCATACACTTTCTTGGTGAGCCCCCCGGTGACGTCGAGCTGCATCACCTCGTCGAGTCCGCCCACCGGCTCGCCGGCGATGAACAGCAGCGGAAACTCCTGCTTGCGGGCCTGCGTCAGCGCCCAGCTGCGGCTCGCCTCATCGTCGGTGACATCGTTGACTGTGTAGGGGATGTCGCGCCCTTTGAGGACCTCTTCGAGCTTCTTCTTGGTGCGCAGGTCCTGATCGGTGATGTAGAGCACCACCGGGGCGGGCTCGCGGCGGGCGGGCGTCGGCGGGCCGCCCTTGCCGGAGTGCTGCGCGGCGACCTCGGCGGCGAGGGCGGCGCGCTCGGTGTCGCGGCGGGCGAGCTCCTCCTCCGAGCACAGCGGCCGCCCGGCCAGATCGTTGCAGAACGACAGCGCGTGGCGCATCCAGCGCAGCGGCGGCAGGCGATCGCCTTTCTCGGAAGCCAGGACGTCGTGCAGCAGCACCCGGCCCTGGCGGAGCAGTTCGTCTTTACCCATCAGCACACCTTGGCATAAATCGCCTTCTTTGCTACCGCGCGCCGTCCGCGGTGTCAATGTGACCGCCTGAAGGCGACACCCAGCAGCACCCAGGGGCTACAGACCCCAAGCCGCGATGGAAGGCGCCGGTAGCCGCTGCGGTCACCCCTTAGGCACGGGCCTTGCCTGGCTTGCCATGGAGTCACCCACCCCAAAGGAGCTTCCATGCGCGCACCCCGAACTCGCCCCCGCCGCCGCCCCCTCCGCGCGGCCCTTACAGTCGCCGGCCTGAGCCTGCTTGCCGCCGCCGCGGCCGACGCCGCCGATCCGCAGAAGCTGTCCGGCATCGGCGACAGCATCTCGCAGGGCTTCTCCGCCAACAACTTTCCCGGCGACCACCCGAGCTACGCCTTCGGGCAGGGCACTGACGCCGGCGTCAACTCGCTGTACCTGCGCTACAAGGCCAAGTTCCCCGCCCTCACCAAGGAGTTCGTCACCGTCTCGGGCGCCGAGATGGTCGGCGGCAGCAACAGCGCCGCGGCGCAGGCGGCGCGCATCTGCGCCCAGGGGAGCCGGCCCAACCGCGTGGTCATCGAGCTCGGCGGCAACGACGTGTGCAACCGCGGCCGCGGCACCGCGACCGACGCGGCGGCGAACCTGTACTCGGTGACTACCTATCGCAACGGGCTCAAGGCGGCGCTCGAGCTGCTCGGCGGCTGCCTGCCGAGCGGCTCGCAGGTGCTGGTCCTGTCGATGCCGCGCGTCGACTACCTCTATGAGGCGGGAAACGCCAAGAGCGCCTTTCTGTGCAACGCCGTGTGGTCGCTGGCCGGCGTGTGCAGCGTCGTCACCTCCGAGACGAGCGCTGCCCGCCGCCGCCAGATCGGCGATCGCGTCGATGCCTACAACGACGGCATCCGCACCGAGGTAGCCGCCGCCGAGGCGCGCTACACCGGCAAGGTCCACTTCATCACCGACTGGCAGGGCTCGCTTACCAGCAGCCCCAACACCTCGGTCGGGGCCTACAAGTTCAGCGCCGCCGACATCAACACCGTCGACTGCTTCCACCCACACAAGGACACCGGCCAGAAGAAGCTCGCCTGTGACGCCTGGGAAGCCAGCGAGTACGGAAACCTGGCCAACATCGGCTCGACCTGCCTGCGCTGAGCCCCGAGCCCAGCGAAAAAGCCAGAGAAACAGTCGGAGATAAAGACCATGAAGACCACTACTCAGATCCTGCTCGGCGCGGCGCTGCTCACCTTCTCGGCATGCAGCGGCGCCGGCGAGCCGAACGTTACTTCCGCAAGCCCCGCCCCGGTCACCGCCAGCGAGGTCCGGGCCATGACCGCCCCCGAGCCCGGCGCGCTGCCCGCCGAGTACAAGGAGCGGCGGGTGACCCTGCGGCTGCTCGGCACCCAGGGCGAAGGCGAGCTCGCCTCGGCGACGCTGACCGACACCGCGACCTGGCACGCGCGCACCTACAAGCTGGGCGAGACCGTGGGGCGCAGCCTGAAGCTCGCCGCGATTACCGATTCGGCGATTGAGCTTGCGGGGGGACCTGCGAACGAGCTCACCGGTGATGCGCCGGCCCGCAAGGTGCGCGTCGGCGAGGAGGTGCAGCTGCGTCTTATCGAGCACGAGTTCGACACCGCGGCGCTAGACAAGGGCGAGCACCAGTGGACGGTGCGGGCGGCGGCGATGGCGCGGCTGCTCGGCCGCTATGGGGTGGGCGCGACGGCGGCGCCGATCGAGTTCGCCGGGCTCGCGGGCGTGAAGCTCGGGCCGGTGCAGCCGGGGAGCGCGCTCGCCCGGCTCGGCTTCCAAGGGGGCGATCTGCTCTTCGAGGTCGGCGGGCAGCCCGCCACCCCGGCGAGCCTGGAGGCGCTGGCGGCGGAGACGACGCAGAGCCGCAGCCAGGTCGTGACCGTCAAGCTCGGGCGCGGCGGCGCGCTATTCGAGCGAGCCTACGTCGTGGAGTAGCCGCCGGGCAGACCCCGTAGACCCTGCCTATCGGGCTGCCAATCACCTGCCAATCACCTGCCAACCGCCTGCCAACCGCCTGCCAACCGCCTGCCAACCGCGGCCCAATCGCCTGCCAATCGCCTGCCGACCGCGGCCCAATCGCGGCCCAATCGCTTCAGGCCCGACCCCAAGCGCGTAGCGGTCCGCCGCAAAACCGCTGGACGCGGTGCGGCCCGGCCCCGGGCGGCGGTCGGTCGCCCTCCGCCGCGTGACTTCCACGTGACTTCTGGGGCGAAGTGGGCATAACCTACGTACCTGCATGCCTGCTGACTTAACCGCCATCCTCCTGCCGCTGCCGCCGCGCGGCCCGAGTCCTGATCACGTCGTCAACCTGGTCGCCCAGAGCGGCGCCGCCGCCACCTGGGTCCGCCTGTGCCCCTACGACAAGCTGGAGATCCACCAGCTTGAGGTCCTGGAAGGAAGCAGCGGCCTGCCCGCGGTCTCGCCGGCGCTGCTGGTCGCGCTGTCCGAGGGCGGCGGCAAGGCGATGTTCATCCACGTCAACCACAGCGCCAAGCAGGTGCTCTTGCATGCCTTCGAAGACGGCATCGAGGTCAAGAGCTACCGCGGCGAGCCGAACGCCGAGTTCGAGCAAATCTTCCGCGAGCTCGTCGGCTACAGCGTCGATGAGATCGTCGCTGCGGACGACGGTACACGCATGGGCTTCGGGCGCGCCGCCTCGCGCACCGCGGCGATCACGCGCGGCCGGCTCCTCCTCGTGCCGCTCGGCACCCCGACCGGCCTTGGCACCTTCACGTTCCACGATCGCGGCCACGACCGCCCGAGCAACCTGCAGCTCACTGACGCCGATGACGACGACGAGGGCAAGGACACCACCCGCGTCGCCTTCTTCGCCTTCGACGGTGGGCTCATCCAGCAGGCGTTCGGCGAGGTGCCCGGCGCCCAGCTGGCGCAGGTCATCGGCAGCGCGCCGGTCGAGGTGATCGGCCCGCTCATCGAGCTGCGCGACGCCATCGCCGCCCAGCTCGCGCAGCTGCAGACGCCGCTCGGCCAGGCCGCCCAGCACCCGAGCTGGCACACCCACGCCTTCGAGCTCCTGGCGCTCGCCCACTCCGGGGTCTATGCCGGCGGTGACACCGCCAAGTTCATCGACGAGAAGCTGCTGGCGCTGTTGGCCAGCGGCGACGCCGTGCCGGTGGTCGACTCGGATGACGCCGAGGAGCTGGAGGCGATGCCGAGCATCATCGACGCCCTCCTCGAGGTGGTCCCCTGTCCCAAGCCGCCGGGTGGCTACGGCCCGCTGCTGGAGAACCTCGGCCCCGACGAGATCGGCGCCCTGGTGCCGTGGGCCAAGCCCTCCGAGCCCTACGACGGCACGGTCTTCGTCATCGCCACCGAGCGCCTGCTGCCGATGATCCGCAGCTTCGACGGCGAGAAGCTCGGCCAGCGCCTGGAGCGCTTCTGCCGCGCCCTGTACAACGCCCGCTACGGCGCCCCTCCCGACGAGGAGACCTACCGCAAGTGGCGCGCCGAGCACGAGAAGAAGAGCCAGCCGGACATCGAGCGCCTGCTCACCGCCTGGGCCGAGCTGCGCATCGTCCTGGAGCTGGCCGCCGCCAGCCAGCTGACCCTCGGCCTCCTCGTCTACGGCTAGGCCGACCTCGCCCGCCCAGCTACCTTCCTGAAGCGATTGACAGCGCGCCGCGCGGCGATGCACTTTGCTGGCCTTCGGCCGGGGCCGCAAGGGTCCCGCTCGCTAGGAGCACGCCCATGAAGGTCCTCGCTGTCTCGTCCCTGACCATCCCCGAGGTGAAGGTCATCCGCTTTCACCGCTTCGCCGACCACCGCGGCTACTTCACCGAGCACTTCCGCCAGTCGGATTTCCGCACCCACCCCGAGCTCGCGTTCCTGCGCGACGCCGAGTTCGTGCAGTGCAACGAGAGCCTGTCCAAGGCCGGCACCCTGCGCGGCCTGCACTTCCAGTGGAACCCGTACGTCGGCAAGCTGGTGCGCGCGGTGGCCGGCCGGCTGGTCGACTTGGTGCTCGACATCCGGCTCGGCTCGCCGACGCTCGGCAAGATCCTCGCCTACGACCTGCCGGCGGCCCCCGAGCGCAGCTTCGCCGACTGGATCTGGGTCCCGCCCGGCTTCGCCCACGGCACCCTGTTCCCCGCGGGCCCCGAGGTCTCGGTCATCGAGTACTTCTGCACCGGCCAGTACAACCCCGCCTGCGAGGCCAGCATCTCGCCGCTGGCGCCCGACATCGACTGGTCGCTGTGCGCCCCCGAGCTGCACCGCGACTTCCAGGCGGTGGTCGCCGCCGGGCCGCTCATCACCGACAAGGATCGCGGGGGCTTGTCGGTCGCGCAGTGGACCCGCGATCCGCGCGCCGAAGAGTTCGTCTACAACCGCTACGCGCTGCGCAGCGCCGAGGGCGAGAGGGCGAAAGACGTCGCCGCCGGCTAGACGCTGCGGGCCTTACACGGCCCACTTCTGCTCGATGGCGCGGCGCGGCTCCTGGGCCAGCTGGCCGACCAGGCGGCGCTGCTGCAGGCCGTCGCGCACCGCCGCCTGCAGCAGCCCGAGCGCCGCCCACCGCTGGTGACGCAGGAGCGGCAGGATGTCGGTCCGCAGCACCCGCGGCAGCGCCGCCCCGAGGTAGCCGAGCGAGGCGTTCTTGAGCAGGGTGCGCACCTTGTTGGCGTGACAGTGGGTGGCGACGAAGGCGCGCTTCTGCTGCGACTCGCTGCCGTGGAAGCGGTGGTACACGAGCGCCGCGGGGACGTACTGCGCCTCCCACCCCGCCAGGCGGCAGCGCCAGCCGAGGTCGACGTCCTCGTAGTACATGAAGAACGACGGATCGAACACGCCGCTCGGCAGCCGCACCGCCTCCAGCATCGATCGCCGGTACAGCGCGGCGCCGGCCGAGACGCAGAAGATCTCGTGCTGGGCGTCGTCCTGCCGCAGCGGCGCCGCGAAGTCGCGATCGATGAACTTGCCGTCCTTGTGCAGGAGCACCCCGGTCGAGTTGGTAAGCTGCGGCCGATCCATGAACACGATGCGCGCCTGCAGCATCCCCAGGCGCGGCCCCCCGGCGCGGGCGGCCTGGCGCAGCGCGGCGATCGCCTGCGCGTCCAGGCGGGTGTCGTTGTTCAGGGTGAACACCCACGGCCGCGTCACCGCCCCGAGGCCCCGGTTGCAGCCCGCGGCGAAGCCCAGGTTCGCCCCCGCCTCGACGAGGCGCACCGCCGGGAACTCGCCGCGGACCATCGCGCACGAGTCATCGCCCGAGCCGTTGTCGACCACCACCACCTCGAAGTCGCCGTCGCTCTGCGCGCCGAGCGAGGTCAGGCAGCGGCGCAGATCGGCGCAGCCGTTCCAGTTGAGGATCAGCACGGAGATGCCCAGGGGATCGACGCACGCGGTCATGGCCAGCGCCCTTTGTATACAGCAGCCGGCGCCGCTGCGCCCCGCAAGTTTCGCCTTGTTACTGCCGAGTCCGCAAAATCGGCCGCGCACAATTCGGTTCTCAACCGGCGACGGTTTTCATACATTGCCGGCATGAGCTGGCGCGCTCCCGGCGGCTTGAGCCGCGGCGACCTCGAGGAGGCCGCGGCACGACCGGATCTTTGCCGGGGCCCGGGGCCTCGGCCCGCCCGCTCACCCGGCGCCCGGCGCCATTAGCTTATCTGCGCACGAAAGGATCCTAAATATGAAGGGCATCATCCTCGCCGGCGGCTCGGGCAGCCGGCTCCTGCCGCTGACCAAGATCACCAACAAGCACCTGCTCCCGGTCGGGCGCGAGCCGATGATCTTCCACCCGGTCAAGAAGCTCATCACCGCCGGCATCCGCGACATCATGGTGGTCACCGGCTGCGAGCACCTGGGCGACGTGGTGGGCGTGCTCGGCAGCGGGCGCGACTTCGACTGCGAGTTCACCTACAGGGTGCAGGACACCGCCGGCGGCATCGCCCAGGCGCTGTACCTGGCGCGCGACTTCGCCCGCGGGGACAGGTTGGCGGTGCTGCTCGGCGACAACATCTTCGAGGACGACATCGGCCTTTACGTCGAGCGCTGCGCTCGCCAGGGTCGCGGCGCCCGCATCCTGCTCAAGCAGGTGCCGGATCCGCAGCGCTACGGGGTGGCCGAAATCCAGGGCGACCGCGTCCGCCGCATCTACGAGAAGCCGGAGAAGCCGGTCTCCGACTACGCCGTCACCGGCATCTATTTCTACGACGACCGGGTGTTCGACATCATCGCCTCGCTCAAGCCGTCGAGCCGCGGCGAGCTGGAGATTACCGACGTCAACAACGCCTACATCGAGCGCGGCCAGCTCGGCTTCGACGTCCTCTCGGGCTACTGGACCGACGCCGGCACCCACGAGTCGCTGCGCCTGGCCAACGAGCTCGTCCTCGGCCTGCCGCTGACCGGCGCCTACGCCGACCACTTCCAGCCCCCCGCAATCGCCGCCAGCGAGCGCGTCGCCGGCTGAGCTCGCACCGCTCACCTTGCTCGGTAGCGAACCGCTGCCGGAGCCAGGCCGACCCAGGACCATGCGCAACCTGCTGCAGCTGACCCGAAGCGCCCTGCGCGTCTGCCGCGAGCACGGCGCGGCGGAGCTCTTGCGGCGGGCGCGCGGGCAGCTGCACCGCTACCGCCAGGGGCTCGCCTACAAGCGCTGGCTGCGCGAGTGTGAGGGCCCGGCGATCGCCGCCGCGCGGCAGGCGCCGGTTGGCGGGACCGGGCCGGCGCGCCCGCTGAAGATCTCGGTCCTTCTGCCGGTGTACAACGTGGACCCGCGCTGGCTGCGCGAGGCCATCGACTCGGTGCTCACCCAGAGCTACCCGCACCTTGAGCTGTGCATCGCCGATGACGCCTCGCCCCGGCCCGAGCTCGCGCCGCTCCTGCGCGACTACGAGCGCCGCGATCCGCGGGTAAAGCTCACCCTGCGGGCGAACAACGGTCACATAGCCGCGGCCTCGAACTCGGCCCTGGAGCTTGCCACCGGCGAGTTCGTCGCCCTCTTGGATCACGACGACCTGCTAGCCCCGTACGCCCTGGAGCTCGTCGCCCTGGAGCTCGCCCGCTGCCCGCAGGCGGATCTGCTCTTCTCGGATGAGGATAAGATCGACCCGCGCGGCCGGCGGTTCGAGCCCTCGTTCAAGTCGGAGCTGAACTACGACCTGCTGCTCTCGCAGAACCAGATCAACCACCTGGGGGTCTACCGCACCGCCCTGGTCCGCGCCGTGGGGGGATTCCGCCGCGGCCTGGAGGGCAGCCAGGACTACGACCTCGCCCTGCGGGTGCTGGAGCAGACCGCCGCCGAGCGTGTGAGGCACATCCCGCACATCCTGTATCACTGGCGGTCGATTCCCGGCTCCACCGCGCTGTCCGGCGACGCGAAGCCCTACGCCCAGACCGCGGCGCGGCGGGCGGTGCACGAGCACCTGCAGCGCCGCGGGGTGGCGGCGCGCGTCCTGCCC
Organism: Pseudomonadota bacterium; assembly: GCA_035437965.1. Taxonomy (GTDB): domain Bacteria; phylum Myxococcota_A; class Polyangia; order Palsa-1104; family JAEUJZ01; genus CALFML01. The sequence goes on along the minus strand of DAOMZC010000093.1, from coordinate 194 downwards.
GCCTACGGAGACTGGCACCGGGTGCAGTACGCCTTGCCCGCCGAGCCGCCGCTGGTCAGCGTGATCGTGCGCGCCGCGGAGCGCCGCGAGCAGCTGGCGCCGCTGCTTGCCGACCTGCGCGAAAATACGGACTATCGGCCGCTGGAAGTGGTGCTGGTGGAGCCCGGGCCGACCGCCGAGCTCTCGCCTCGGCT
>DAOMZC010000092.1:0-12562 GCA_035437965.1 Pseudomonadota bacterium | reverse complement strand
GGCGGGCGATGTCGAGCGCCGCGGCCGTCGCCTTGAGATCCCAGCGGTTCTGCTCGAGGGCGTTCAAGAGCTCCTCTTCCGAGATATCGGCGGGTCTCCTCCGCTGAGCCGGCGCGGCGCGGGCGGCAGGCGGTGCGGGGCGGGGTCCCGCCGGCGCCGCTGCCTCACCGGCGAACCCGGGCGGCAAGGCCAGGGAGAGCTGGTCTTCTCCGAAGAGCATCATCTGCCGCACGATGTTGCGGAGCTCGCGTACATTGCCCGGCCAGTCGTACGCCGCCAACCGGCAGAGGACATGCAGCGGCAACCAGGGCGCCGTTTCGGCTCCCGGGCGATCGAGCAGGAAGGGGCACCGCTGGGCGGCGCACTCCAGGCGCAGAAAGTGCAAGACCAGCGGTCCGATGTCCTCACGACGCTGGCGCAGCGCCGGCAGGCGTAGCTCGCAGGTCGCCAGGCGGTGCAGCAGCGGCAGGCGGAAGGCGCGCTCACTGAGCATGGCCTCCAGATCCGCGTCTGTGGCAGCAATGATCCGCGCCTGCAGCTTGAGGGGCGCCCCGGCACCAAGCGGCCTTATCTCACCGGTCTCGATGACCCGCAAGAGCAGGGCCTGCACCTCGAGCGGTGCCTCGCCGATCTCGTCGAGAAACAGGGTGCCGCCGCGGGCCTGTTGAAAGTAGCCGGGCTGCCGCGCCGTGGCGCCGGTGAAGGCACCGCGCTCCGCCCCAAAGAGCTCGGCGGCGGCGATGGACGGCGGCAGGGCGCCGAGGTTGACGGCGACCAGGGGCTGGGCGGCGCGCGCACTCAGCGCATGGAGCGCCTGCGCTGCCAGCTCCTTGCCGGTCCCGCTCTCACCGCGAATCAGCACCGGCGCATCGATGCGCGCGAGGCGGCGGATGTGGGCGCGCACCGCGTGAATGAGGTGGCTCTCCCCGTGCATCGCCATCTCGCTCTCCTGGGTAGGGGCGACCGGCTGGCTCAGATGCAGAACCAGGGCGATCGAGCTCCCCAGCTCGAGCACGCCGCCATCGCGCAGCTCGTCGGCCGAGATGCTCACCGAGCCCGCCACCGGGGTGCCGCGGTAGCGCACGCGGGAGCCTGGGTTGTCGACGAGCAGCCGCAGGCCGCCAGCCGAATCGCCGAAGATGCGAAGCGGCTGCCGACTTATACGCGGATCGCCCAACGGCTGGCCGCCCTCGGCGGGCTCACCGGCGCGGGCGAACAGCGGCGTCAGCCGGGACAGCTCGGCCGCGCGGCCGGCCGGCAGCGCGAGAAGCAGCGCCCGCTCGCCAATGCGCCGCGGCTCCCGATGGTAAAGTATCGTCAGGGCCGGCACCAGGGCCGGCGACGCCACCGCCAGGGCCGAGCTCGACTCGCCGCTCTGGGTGGAGCCATGCAGCGAGTCAGAGGTAGGAAAACCGTCGCGGCCCATCTGGCTCACTGCGAGGTATTGAGCACGGAATAGACCGCCGGGGTCGTGCCGTCGACGCCGACCACCAGGTCGGGGCGGCCATCGTGGTCGACGTCGGCCGCGACGACGGCGAGCGCCGAGGTTCCCGCCGCCAGCGTAATCAGCCGGGGGGCGATGTCGAAGGTCCCATCGCCGCGCCCGAGCAGCTGCAGGACCTGCGTGGCACCGAGGCGCGATACGGCGATGTCGGGGACGCCATCGCAGTTGAAGTCGGCGCTGGCGAGCACCCGGTTCCCCGGCAGCGTATTATACGCTCGGCGGGGCTCGAAGGTCCCATCGCCGTGCCCGAGAAACACGCTGGTCTGGCCCGCGTAGTACTCGGCAGCGATCAGATCGAGCTTGCCATCCTGGTTGACATCGACCGCGATGCAGTTGGTAGCACTGGCAGCCGTCTGATTGCTGCTCACCAGCTGGAATGTACCATCCCCCCGATTGCGGTAGAGCACCAGAGCCGTGCCCGTCTTGGAGCTCCCCACCAGATCCGTACGGCCGTCGTGATCGAAGTCCGCGGACAGCGCCAGCACGGAATCGATGTCTATGTCGTTCTCGCTGATGAAGGCGAATCCGCCCTTGCCGTCGCCCTTCCACAAGCGCACCTTCCCGCTGGTGGTCAGCACCACCAGATCGAGCCGGCTGTCGCTGTCAGCGTCGAAGAAGTGCACGGTGAAGGCCCCGCTGTTGGCCAGGTTGACGGCGCTTTGGAACTTGCCGCCGCCCGTTCCCAGCAGGACCGAGGCGGTACTCCCCCCAGAGTTTGCGACCGCGATATCGGGAATGCCATTGCCATCGACATCGGCGATCGCGAGGTGATAGGGGCCGGCGCCGGTCGGGATGCGGGGTAGGCTCTGCAGGCTGCCATCCGCGCTCCCCAGATAGACATCGATGCCGGCGTGGCCATAAGCCGTCGCGACGACATCGGCAAGTCCGTCCCCGTTCAGATCCTGCGCCGCCAGATAGGTCGTGAAGTTGCTGGTGCTGGTTCCGACAGGCTGCCCGCCGTTGAAGCGCAGGTCCGAGAGGAAGTACGAGAACAGGTCGTCGCGCCTGACCGACTCGACCCCCGGCCGCGAGACCTCGATGGGCACTCGTCCACAAGCCCCGGGCGCCGCGGGGAGCTTGAACTCCAGGCGCTGCTCGGAAGCGATTTCCAGGGGCTGGACGAGCGCGCCAGGCTGCCCCATCCGCAGCTGCGTTCCGGGGAGGAAGCCGCGCCCCGAGATGCTCAGCTGCGTACCGCCGCTCGTCGGGCCGCGCGGCGGGGTGAGCGAAGAAAGGCCCAGGCCCGGCTCGCAGATCTCGGTAAGCGAGTTACAGACTGAATCGGGGCCGCAGCGTCCCGCCAAGCTCGCGCAGTTATTGGGATTTTGCTGAAGCGTGAAGCTCCACAGATCCTGGCAACCAAGCTGGCAAGCCAGGCAGAAGGAGCCCAGTGCAAGGGTCCGCAGCAACACGATGAATATTAATATGGAAGTGCGCGCAGGTGACAGCCGTTGCGCTGGCGATCATTGTATGGCCCCCGCATGCGCTCTGCCCCCCGCCGCGGCCGGTGGTGGGGCGATGTGGGCAGCAGGCGGCACCTCCCCGTCGCTATAAGGCCCACCGGCGCCAGCGTTGTCCCTTCGGGGACTCTGTGTATGTGTGCGATAGCCAACGGCTGTTTGGTGACGTTGGCATGCGGTGTGTGTGTGTCTGCATTCAAACTGTCTTCGATGACGGCCAGCATATGAACTCCGGCAGCGGCTGTATGCAGCTCGGGGGGCGGCCCGGCGGGCCCGCGCTGGATCGGCAGGCGGCACAACGACCGGATGACGCAGACTTTCCCGGGACGGCATCCTACCAGTGGGGGATCGAATTACCTATGAAGATCGTCTACGTCGATCCGCATGAGGATCCGGTGGCAGTGCGCACCCATAGCCGGATCAGCGATGCGATGTTGGCGGTGCGCCAAAAGCTTCTTATGGCGTGCGGCGGCAAGGGACTGTGCGCCACCTGCCATGTCTACGTGACCGCTGGTGAGGACTGTCTGTCACCGCAGACGCCGCGCGAGCGCGTCGCGCTCACCATGCTGAGCGATCGCAAGCCGAGCTCGCGGCTGGCGTGTCAGGCCAAAGTCCTCCGCGAGGGAATCAAGATCGCCCTGCCCAAGGGCCAGTTTATCGACGGGACGACCGATCTGGAAGCCCTGATCGGCCGCCGCGCCGAGGAGCAGATCCTGCATCCGATTACCGGCCTCGTGCTGATTCCGGCCGGCAAGATCATCACCCGCTCCCGGGTGCGCGAGCTGTCGTTTGTCGATGTGGACGTCCAGGAAATGCGCGCCCGCTCGATGACCATCGAGCGCGAGCTCGCAAAAAAGTGAAAGGTGAGCAAGGACCATGCAGCTGCCCAAGGCGATAATTGGCGCCAACAGTCATGTTCAGCACAACCACTACAGTCCGGAGAAGTTCTGGTCGCGGCAGCCGCAGGGACGGCTGCTTGACCCCTACCAGCAGCGCATGATGCTGGTGACCGAGGACTTCATCGTCGGCTACCAGCTGGCTCTCGAAGAAGAGGTCGGCGAGGCCGCGGGGGAGATTATGTACCGCTGCGGCTACGAGTGGGGCAGGGCGGACATCGCCAGCTTCGAGCGGCGCTTTCAGGCGGAGTTTGGCAAGTCGATGGCGGAGGCGCACTCCGGAATGGCGCTGGAGACCTGGTGGTGGCCGCTGCAGGCCGCCGGCTGGGGCTCCTGGTCCTATGACACGACCCAGGTCAAGGACGGACTCATTTTCGTCGATCTGTTCGATTCAGCGGTCGCCAAGACGATCGGGCCGGTGGGCAAGGTCGTCTGCCACTATTACGCAGGATTCTTCGCCGCGGTGTTCGGCCACATCGCCGGGACGGAGCTGAGCGGCCTGGAGATCCAGTGCTACGCGATGGGCGAGACGTTCTGCAAGTTCCTCATCGGGTCGAGCAAGCGGATAAACGCCGCGCAGTTTTGGGCCCGCGAAGGTGCCACGGCCAAGGAAATTCTGAGCCGCCTATGACCGGTTCCCGAGCCACGAGCGAAGAGAGGTAGATCCATGCCGACGACCGAGCTCTCAATGTCCGCTCCTGCCCCGCTGGGGCCGCTGCCCGCGCAGAAGGTCCGCGATTTTTTCGCCCACCTGTCGCTGTACGGCAAGGACCGCAGCGCCGCGGCCGGCTGGTCGCAGCTTACCGTAGGGACATACTTTGTCGCCATGCAGCTGCCGGCGCCGCACAGCATCAACAAAGAGTACCGGCCCTTTGGCAATGAAGTGCCGACCCTGCGATCGCTATTTCAGAACGTCAACTGGAGCTAAGCGGCGCCATCGCCCAATTGGGTATTGCGAATTATGGAGAGAGCCAGATGAACAGGCAGATTCAGGACATCCTCTGTACGGCCGAAGGGCGCTACTTAAACCCCGGTGAGCAGACCGCCTTGCGCGAGTTCGCCCAGACCCTGGAGGCGCGCCTCGTCGCCATGACCGAGGTCAGCGGCAAAGAGACGGTGATCATCGAGCGCACCGTCAAAGAGGTCTTGCGCGCCTACCCCGACCTCGAGCAGAGGTATAAGACAGCCGCGCAGAGCGGCACCCGGGATATGACGCTGGTGCTGCGCTACGCGACGCTGGCGATGGTGCGCAGTGATCCGCAGTATCTGCAAGATACGCTGCTGACCTGGATGGCGACCATCCTCAAGGGCATCGGCTTCGCCGGGCACTTCGTCACCGATACCTACAAGACCCTGGAGCGCACCGCGCTGAAGGAGCTCTCGCCCGCGACGGGCAAGCTGCTGCAGCCGTTCCTCCAGCTGTGCATCGAGTCGCTCGGCAACAACCTGACCGGCGAAGCGTCGGCGAAGGTGAAGTGACCCCATGAACGTCTTGGCGCCTCTGAATTACTTCACCAGCCCGAACTTTGTTCGCACCGATGTGCAGGCCGGCGTGCTCAGGAGCCGCGGCGGGACGCGCCTGGTCGGGCTGAGCGCCGACTTCCTGCGCGGCTTTGTCAGCGCCTGTGAGCATGAGGCAGGCTCCGCCACGCCCGTCATCCTGCGGCGGTGCGGACTGTTTTATGGCGCTCGGCTGGCGCGGCGCATCGAGTCAGAGCTCAACAGCCACCTGACAGCGCCGCTGCGGGACTGCCAGATGCTCGAGTTTGACGGCTTGATCAAGGATCTGTGGCAGGGCCTTGGCATGGGAGAGATCGATATAGGCTGGACGCACGGTCGGGATGGCTTTCTGCCCGTGTCCCTGGTCAATAGTCCGCTGCAGGACATCGGGCCCAATGGCCATGTAGCCGACGATACGTTCTGCGGCATCCTCGAAGGCTTCTTCCGCCACTTCGCTGCCGAGGGCCTGACCTGCTTGCAGAGCGGCGACCAGCGGCTGGGCGACAAGTCCGGCACCACGTTCATTCTGGCCGTCCCCGATATCCTACCGCGCCTGCAGAGCCTCATCCGGGCCAAGACCGCGCACGCCCAAATCATCGCGCAGCTGACCACTTAATCAGGACGTATCATGGACCCTGACGACTCGACCGAGACAACGCCCTCTGCCTTGTCCGTCAGCCCCAAGACGCAGCTGGCGCTGGGCCGCTACTCGCTCGGCGCGCGCCTGGGCGTAGGAGCGGTCGGCAGCGTCTTTCAGGCCACCGACACCACGAACGGCAACCCGGTCGTGGTCAAGTTCTTCGACGGTCAGGAGGACGGGTTCTCGCCGTGGGCGACCGAGATGCGCCTCGTCCTGCGCTTCAAGCACGCCAACATCGTGCCCTGCCTGGACACCGGCTTCGACGACTTCTACAAGCTGTGGGTCTTGGTCTTCGAGCACGCCAAGGGCGGCTCGCTGCGTCGCCTGCTCGCTTCCGGCAAGCAGCTCACCGCGCTGCAGATCGCGCGGATCCTGTGCGATACAGCTTCCGCCCTGGCCTACGCGCACGCGCAGGGCGTGGTGCATCGGGACGTCAAGCCCGAGAACATCGTGGCGCAGCGCGAAGGGGAGGACAGCCCATGGCTGCTCACGGATTTCGGCTCGGGGCGCTTTCTGGCGCGCGGTGAAGTCACCCGCTCGCTGGCCGGTTCCCTTGAGTACATGGCGCCCGAGATCCTGACGACCGGCGCGACGGCAGCGGTGGATCAGTTCGCGCTCGGGGTCATGGGACTGGAGCTGTGGCTCGGCCGACTGCCACCGCACCGCGAGCGCGCCGAGCAGGTGGCGCTGCTGCGCGGCAGCTCCGGACTCATCGGGGTCATCGCGCGGCTGGCCGCCGCGGACCCGGAGCATCGGTTCCACTCCATGGGGGAGGCCGCGGTGGTGCTGAGCCAGACCCTGGATCGGATGAAAAATGGCGAGGATCTGGTGGAGGTCCTGCTCCCCCACCTGCGCAACCTGCCGGGGCTGCCGGAGCACGGGGTGCTGCCCTTGCTCGCCGAGTGGGATGGCCGCGGTGGGTTCCTCGATTTTCTGGTGCAGCGCGGGCTGATCGAGCGCGGGGCGGCGCGCACCATCGAAGCGATCCGCAAAGGTTATCTGGACATGCCGCTGGCCAGCGTCTTCGCCAAGGCCGGGAGTCCGCGGCCTTCGGCTGCGGTCCAAGAAGCGGCGACATCTTCGGCTGCGGTGGAAGCGTCCAAAGTCGCGGCAGCGCCGGAAGCGGAGACATCTTCGGCTGCGGTGGAAACGTCCAAAGTCGCGGCAGCGCCGGAAGCGGCGGCAGCGCCGGAAGCGGCGGCAGCGCCGGAAGCGGCGGCAGCTCCGGCAGTCGCCGCGGTCCGCGAGCTCCAGACGACCCCGCCGCGCAGTAAGCCGAGCGAAGCCGCGCCGTCCGCCGATGCCGGACGCAGCGGCCGCATGCGGCTGACGCGGCCGCGGGTCGGCTACCGGATGGGGCGATATACCCTGCAGGAGCAGCTCGGCGAAGGGGCCACCGCCACGATCTTCCGCGCCTTTCACGAGATGCTGCAGATCTCGGTCGCGATCAAGAGCTTCGATCGGATCGACCAGAACAGCGATCCGAACGGCGTGCAGCGCTTCCTCGCCGAGGCGCAGCTGCTGGTGCGCCTGGATCACCCGCACATCGTGCGCGTGCTCGACGTCGATGTGTTCGAGCAATTCCCGTTCATCGTCATGGAGTATGTCGGCGAGGTGAGCCTGGAGTCCCAGCTGAGCACCCTGGGCCAGCTGCCGGCCTCGCGCATCGCGCGCATCGGCCTGGCGATGGTCGATGCGCTGGCGGCGGCGACGCATGAAGGACTTCTGCACCGCGATGTCAAGCCGGGCAACATACTTGAGCGGCGCGACGGCCATGTCAAGCTGGCGGACTTCGGCATCGCCACCTACCGCAGCGCCAAGGGCCAGCTCGAGGATGCGTCGGCGGCGCACGGTACGATCATGGGCACGCCGTCCTATATCTCCCCCGAGCAGATAACGCAGCCGGACGCCATCGACTTTCGCTCGGACATGTATAGCCTGGGCGCCACGCTGTATCACGCGGCGACCGGACGGCCGCCGCTCGATCGCGCCACGGTGCACGACACCCTGATGGCGCACGTAAATGAGGAGCCGCCGGCGATCCAGCAGCTCGTGCCGGGCCTTGACCCGCAGCTCAGCCAGATCATCCATCGCATGCTGCGTAAACAGCCCGCCGAGCGCTACCCGTCGTGGGACGCGCTGCGCGCCGAGCTGCAGCGGATCGTCGACGATGACTCGGTCCTGGAGATAAGCCTGGCGGAGTCTGGCCGGGCGGTGGTCCAGGAGCAGGCCCGGACCCTCGACGTGCCTCTGTTGCCACCTTTGTCAGCGCCTGCGATGCCGGCGCTGGAGCAGCCGCTGACTGCCCCACCGGGCGCGCTCGCGGCGAAGGCTGCCGTCAAGCCGCGGCCCGACGTACAGGCGCTCGTCGCGGCCTATGTCGACCGCCTCCGCGCCTTGGTGAGAGGCTCCCTCGGGCGGCAGGAAAAGATCGCAGTGGGCCTGCTGATCTTCTTCCTACTTGTACTGTTCTTGATCATTTTACAGGGTGGACGATGAGCGGAACTAGTGAAGCTCGCATCGACAGGGAGCTACGGCAGCTGTGGAACCTGGTGGAAGACCGCGTGGTACCGCGCCTCGGCCTGCGTCCAGTCGCTCTGCCACCGCCGTTGGCGCTCGCATCGGGGCTGCTTGAGGGGAATGTGCTCACCCTCCGCACGCAGCGCTACGGTGGTGCCGGCGGCGCGGCGCTCACCCTGGCGGCGATCGCGAATGCCAAGGGGCAGCTCTGTACGCTGACGGTGCTGGGGATTCCGCCGCTCGGAGCCAGCTGGCCAGTGCTCGGCATCGACTTGATCGCCCTGCGGGGGACGCTGGCGCTGGTGGCAGTGGATCTGGCCCCGCTCGATCCGGCGTTCTGGCAGCGGCGCTGCGCGCCCCTTCTGCAGGCGCTGCGGACGCGCACCCAGGATGCCCTGGTGCCGCGCAAGCGACCGGCTTTCACCGTCGAGACATTCTCCCCGCTGGCGGTCATCGGGGGAGCGCGCGCCGGCAGCGAAGCCGCGGTCTGCGCAGCAATCGCCCAGCTCTTGGAAGAGACCTCGCTGCTCCTAAGCAGTGAGCCGGCGTCCGCTCCATCGCTGTCCGCGTGGGGAGCACGCGCCAGCTGGCTTGCCGCGGAGAAGCAGAACCGCAAAGAGCACGACGCGCTCAGCCGGATCTTCGGCCCGCGCTTTGCCTCCTACTACCTGGACGAGTTCCTGTTCTTCCCGCCCGAGAAATGGTCCGCGGACGCGCGCAGTCTGGAAGGCGGGTCCGATGCCTGCTGAGACGGTCGCGCTCCCGACTCCGCTCTCACACCGCCTGCGCGCCGAGACCCGCAGCGCGCACAGCCGAGTCGAGAAGCTCGGCTTTGTCCGGGCGTTCCTGCGCGGCACGGTCGAGCGCGATACCTACTGCCGCCTGCTCGTCGATCTCCACCATGTCTACCGGTACCTGGAGGCGGGGTTTGTCGCCCATCGCGAGACGGCGGTGCTGGGGACGCTGTACCTGCCCGAGCTGTTTCGCGAGCAAGCGCTGGCCCGGGATCTCGACTATCTCGCCCGCGCCGACTGGCGGCGCACGCTACGGCCGTCGGCGGCGGCGCAGCGCTACGCGGCGCGGCTGCGAGGGCTCAGCCAGGGGTCGGCCTCCCTGCTGGTGGCCCATGCGTACACGCGCTATCTAGGCGATCTGTCAGGTGGCCAAATTCTGCGCCGGGTCGCTGCGCGGGCGCTGGGACTGACCGGCCAGGACGGACTTTCCTTTTATGAATTTCCGCAGATCGGCGACCTCGCCGCCTACAAGCAGGCGTTCCGCGGTCGCCTGGATTCGCTGCCGCTGACGCTCGCTCAGCAGACCGAGCTGGTCGCCGAAGCCAACCGCGCCTTCGCGCTGAGCGGCGCAATCCTGGCCGAGTGCGACGGCAGCGACTGGCGCGCCTTGCGCAACCTGCTGTGGCCGCCGCGGCCGGCGGCCTTTTCAGCCGCGTAGCCGCAGCACGCACATCGGGCACCGGCGTTCCGACGCCGGGACGGGAGGTTGGGAAGAGGCGGGTAAGGGCGGGCAGTTACGGGCAGGTCGTCGGCAGGGCGAACGACTCGGTGATCGTGAGAGCGCCGGCCTTGCTGATCGTCCCCTTGGCGCCGACGCCGATGCCGCGCTGGGCGAACGCGCGCCAGATGAGGCACTCGCGGCCGGTGCCCGCCGCCGCCTGCAGCATGCCGTCACGCATGTTCTCGTAGGCGGGCGTCGCCGGCGTGTAGTTCATGCCGCGGACGAAGTCGCCGAACACGGTGTCGATGCTGAGGCCGGCCGCCAGGTAGTTGCGGCGCACGTCCCACATCGCCGCGGCATAGATCTCGCCGTCGTTGTGGACCTCGGCGCCGGTGACGCCGGAGTACGTTCCGACATAGGTATCGTACGCTTGGCGGCGGATGCCGAGCGGGCTGCTGGCCGCGTACTCGCCGATGCGGTCGTCGCCGTTGATCAGGAAGGCGACTACATCGCTGGCGCCTTCGCCGATCGCGCCGGCGAGCTTGCCGCTCATGCTGCCGATCATGCGCCAGGTCAGACCGTGGCCATACTCGTGGAAGACCACGTCGGAGTCGACGTCGCCGTCGAGCTGGAGCGGCGTCACGCCGGTCTTGCGCACCTGCGCCGACGCGCCGGCCTGGGCCTTGAGGGCAACGCCGCTGTTCAGGCTCACCATGGCCGAGGAGATCCTGACCTTCCGCTCGGTGCCGCCGGCGGCGAACGCTTCGTCGGTGCCGGTGTTGTTGGCGATGATGACGCCGATGGCGCCGGCCGTCTGCGCATTGAGGACCTTGACGGTGAAGTTGCAGGTGCCGCGGTCGACGATCGCGACCTTGCCGCTCAGTGAGCCGACGCTGGCCTCGCAGCCGTCGCTGGCCACGCCGGTGCCGTCGTTGTACACGGCCAGCGCGCCGGTGAACCCGGTGGTGGTAAGCGCGGCGCCAAAGCCGGAGGAGGCGTAGGCCGCGTAGCTCTTGCCGCCGACGGTGACGACGCTGTCAGGGCTGACGCCGGTCCACAAGTACATCTGCATGCGCGGCGCGCTGCCGTCATTGGGCGTCGAGAAGTTGGCGTTGTCAGTGCCGCTGCCGTCCTGCGCCTCGGCGTTGACCGGATCATTGCCGGCGCCACCCTTGCCGAAGTTGTTGATCTGGAAGTTGCCGGCGACCTCGTCGAAGCCGTGGCGGTAGAGCGTGTCGTGGACGACGTTGTTAAGATAAAACAGGTTCTGCACCGCGACCGCTTTGTTGTCGGTGGTGCTCGGGGCCACGGCAAGGTTGGCGGCAGTCAGGAAGTCGCCGCTGGTGACCGCCGCGCCGCCGCTGTCGGGAGCGTTGTTGGCATCGGCGTCGGTGTAGGCGTGGGCGTTGTTGCCGGTGATGTTGATCGTCGTCTGGGCGCCGGTGCCGAGCCAGCCGGACGGCGACTCGGTGCTGGCGCTGGGGCCGGACACGATGGTCTGGCCGCCCTTGAGCGGATCCTCGACGAAGACGTTGTAGCGGTCGTTGTTGGTGCGGCGCTCGCTCGAGACGACGCGGCCGTCGCCATCGACCAGGGTGTAGTCGAGCTGATTGCCCTTGAGTGACCAGGTCTCGGCGACGAAGCCCTCGCGCAGGGCGCCGGCGCCATCGACGAAGGCGACGCGCTCGACGCTGGGCTCGCGGTAGAAAGCGGCGCTGCGGGCGAAGGTGGTCATGCTGCCGCGGCGGGACACCATCGACGAGAGGTCGTTCTTCTCGTAGCCGAGGTGGGAGAGGGCGGCGGCCAGCGCCCCCTGCGCGTCGATCTTCGCCGCGGCGAGCTTGCCGCGCGCCGGCGCGAGGTTCTCGATGGCGTGCAGCACCTGGCCCTGATCATTGAGCGTCGCCTTCACGTAAGCGCCGTGGACGCGCAGCCCCGCCACTTCCTGAGCCAGCCGGACGTGGGTGAGCCCGGTGGTCGCCGAGCGCGCCTGTCCCATCACCTGGAGCCCGGTGGTGTTGGCGCCGTGAGAGGAGAGCAGGTCCGAGACAATCGAGATCGCTGCGGAGCGAGACGGAGCAGTCAGCGGCTGACCGGCTTGAGCGGCGTAGATCCGGGGCTCTGCTGGCACGGGCTCGGAAGAGGAACCTTCACCGGCGCATGCCGAGAGGAGGGTGGCGCCCGAGAGGCCGAGGGTCATAAGGAGACGAAACCTGTTCCGCATGTACTGCATCTTTCCCTGACCGCCCATGGGGCTGGTCAGCTGCTCAACCAGCATTACCTATCCCGCCACGCGCCAGTCCGAAGTTCAGGGAGTGCTGGGCCCCCGCGATTGCGACTGCGCTACTACGTGATACTGCATATAGCAATACTTAGGCCTGCACTCCCAGACCGGTAACCCCGCGGAATCCCGTCTGCGCCCTCTTCCAACCTGATGCATAGAGTCATCACCTGATGTCAACAGGCTGCGGCCTGCTGCGGCCTGCTGCGGCTTGCAGCGGCTGAATCGTTCCGCAATCGCTCCCACGGGATATTCGCGGCGGTTTTCAGCGACGGCAGATTGCGAGCGGGACCTAGAGCCTGCCAA
>DAOMZC010000091.1:1787-12586 GCA_035437965.1 Pseudomonadota bacterium | reverse complement strand
GCGCGCTCTCGCCCGGGCGACTCCCGGTCGGGCGAGATGACCACATTGTCCGGCTTAAGATCGCGATGAATGATTCCCTTTTCATGCGCAGCAGCGAGCGCCGAGGCGATCTGGCGCGTGATCCGCAGGGCGTGGCCGACCCCCAGCTTGCCCTCCTGCTTGAGCAGCGCCCGCAGCGAGCGTCCCTTCAAAAACTCCATGACGAGGAACGTGGTGCCATCGGGCAGGCGGCCGTATTCGAAGATATCGACGATGCCGGGGTGATCGACGATGGCGGCGGCGCGCGCCTCGTTGAGGAACCGGATGGCGACCTGCTGGTCCTTTGAGTACTGCGCGTGCAGGACCTTGATGGCCACATGGCGGCCGATGTCTTGATGCACGGCCTCGAACACCGCGCCCATGCCGCCTTCGCCGAGCTTCTGCACGATGCGGTAGTTGCCGATTGGCTGGCCTGGCTCAAGCATGATCGTATTATCCGTTCCCTTGAGCCGGTTTGCTAGCGAAAGGCCCGCCGCGCCCTGCCAGGCTGCGGGCGTCACACTTAAGGGGCCGCGGCGGAATCAGAACTGGAGGGTGAGGCCGACCTTGAAGTTGGCGCCCGAGGCGACGCAGCGGGCGCGGATGGCCTCGTCGAGGCCGATGTTGGCGCCGAAGCCTTTGTAGATGCGCCCGGCCAGCTCGAAGCCGTAGGCTGTGTAGGTGACGCCGTTGCCAAGGCCGGTGGCGCAGGTGTTCTGGGCGGAGACGCCGTCGGCGAACGACTCGATTCCGGCCAGGCGGGCGATGAACCAGAAGCGCTCGATGAAGCGCCAGGGGAACTTCGTCCCGAGCTCGGCCTTGTAGGTGAAATCGTCGGCGAAGTTGCTGTAGATCACGGCGCCGTTGAGATCGCGCGAGTGGCCCTGGGTGCGGAACCAGTACCCGGCCTCGGCCACCAGGTAGTGCTCCAGCGGCCAGCGGCGCTTCTTGCCAAAGGAGTAGCCGAACGAGAGCCGCAGCTCGAAGTCGGCCTCGCCGTCCCCGGTCGGGAGCGAGCGGGCGATGAGCTCGGCGTCCGGATCGGCGCCGGCGCCCGCGGTGGGGGACGGATCGCCGATGGGAACGCCGGCGAGGAAGGCGGCGGTCAGGCGCACGGGGTTTGTGATAAGGCCAGTCCAGAATCCCATGCGCAGGTCGCCGACCCCGTAGGTGTCGCCCTGGCCGAGCAGGCGGCCGTAGCGGAGGAGCTGCTGCTCGACGGTCACGGTCAGCCAGCGGCTGATGAGGCCGACCTCGCCGTAGAACTGCAGGGCGTGCTGCTCGTAGCGGGCGCCGAGCGGCTGCACGCTGAAGTCGGCGCCGAAGATGTTGTTCGAGGCGATGCGCCCGTACGAGAGGCTGAAGAAGGCGTGCCCGGCGTCACGGGTCCACGGTCCGGCCGACGCGGCCGCCGGGACCAGCGTCAGAACGAGGGCGGTCAGGGCGCAGAGGCGGGTTGGCATGAGCTTCATGGCACGTTCACAAGAGTCGCTTTGGAGACTTCAACCCGGAAAGGCTGGCAGTACACAAAGACATTGCGGCGGCCGACCTCCGCGCCCGCCGGGACCGGGTAGGTCTGGGCGCCGGTCGTCGACTTGAGGGTACCAAGGGCGATGTCGGCCTGGCTGTCGATGCTGCCGCCCATGCTGTCACGGGAGGTCAGGAACACGGCCGGGCCGGGCACGCCGCTGGCGGTGAAGTTGGCGGCGAAGCGGACCTCGACCCCGGCCTTGGTGCGGTACAGCATGCCGTCGCCGCTGCCGCCGTGGCCGGCGCGCCCCATGAACGAGCCCTTGGCGAGCAGCGTGTCGGTCGGCTCGGCAATGTCGACGCCCGCCAGATCGACGCCCGCCAGATCCACGGGCGGCATGGCGAAATCGAGCTGGCTGCGCGCGCGCTCCTCCGCAGACCGCTGATCGAGAAACCGTGCATCACAGCCTAAAAGTAGCGGAATCAGAATAATTAATTTTTTCATGGGAGCATTATTGCATACATGCTGCGCCTCAGAAAAGTAGAATTGTCAGGTTTGGCAGCCGTCTTTGCGGCGGCGGTCGCGCTGGAAAGCGCGGGCAGCTTCTAGGATACTCAGGGGCCGCTCCGCCATGCTGCCCTTTATCTCGCAACTGCCCCCGGTCCTTGTGCCCGAGACCCTCGGCGCGCCGCCGGGAGTTATCGATCTGTGGTGCTTTTTCTATGAGCGCGAATGGGAGCGGGAACGCGAGCGGGAGCAGGTCGGGCAGCCCGAGCTCATGGCCGCCTACGCCGCGCTCATGACCCCCGAGGAGCGCGCCCGGCACGACCGCTACTACTTCGAGCGCGACCGCCGCCTGTTTCTGGCCACCCGGGCCCTTGTTCGCACCGTCCTTTCCTGCTACCACCCCGCCATAGCCCCGGCGCAGTGGCGCTTTGCCGAGGGCGAGCGCGGCAAGCCCTACATCGCCGGCCCGGCGGGCGCGCCGCCCATTTACTTCAACCTGTCCAACACGCCGGGCCTCGTCGTCTGCGCGGTGAGCCTTGCCCACTCGGCGCTCGGCGTCGATGCCGAGCGCCTCGCCCGCGCCGGCGAGACGGTGAGCATCGCCGACCACTACTTCTCGGCGCACGAGGCGCGGGCGCTGCGGGCCCTGCCGGTCGAGCGGCAGCGCGAGCGCTTCTTTGCCTACTGGACGCTCAAGGAGAGCTACATCAAAGCGCGCGGCCTCGGGCTCGCCCTGCCGCTTGAGCAGTTCACGTTCCTTCTGGATGAAGGCCCGGACATCGGCATCACATTCGATCCACGGCTCGCCGATCATCCCGAGCGCTGGCGCTTCGCCCTGCACCAGACGGCTTCCGGGCACCTCATCGCCGTGGGCGCGGACACCGCGGGCGCTCCCTTATCGCTGCGCGCCGCCGATTACGCTCCGCTTCGCGGCGTGACCGCGCCGGCGGGCCGGCCATGAAGCTGTGGGCGCTCAGCGACCTGCACGTCGGCTACCCCGAGAACCGCCGCGTCATCGGCGAGCTCCCCGCCCAGCCGGGCGACTGGCTGGTGCTCGGCGGCGACCTCGGGGAGTCGGTGGAAGATCTGCGCTTCGTGCTGGAGACCCTCGGCCCGCGGTTCGCGCGCCTTGTCTGGGTGCCCGGCAACCACGAGCTGTGGACGCTGCCCAAGGCGGACATGCCGCGCGGCGAGGCCAAGTACCTGCAGCTCGTCGAGCTGTGCCGGAAGTATGGGGTCCTGACTCCCGAAGATCCGTACGAGATCTTCGATGACGGCGCCGCGCGCTATCTGATCGCGCCGCTGTTCACCTTGTACGATTACTCGTTCTGTCCGCCGGGGATGACGGTCGCGCAGGCGCTGGAGTGGGCGCTGGAGGCGGGCCTTCAGTGCACCGATGAGCACCTGCTGTTCCCCGATCCGTATCCCTCGCGCGCGGCCTGGTGCGCGGCGCGCTGCGCCTACTCCGAGAAACGGCTGACCGCGGCGCTGCAGGCCCACCCCGGACCGAGCGTCCTAATCGATCACTTCCCGCTCCTTTCGCAGCTTGCCGTGCTGCCCGCGGTGCCGCGCTTCTGCATCTGGTGCGGCACCACCCGCACCCACGACTGGCACCGGCGGTTCCGCGCCGCCGCCGTGATCTTCGGCCACCTGCACATCCCGCAAGAGCGGCTGATCGACGGGGTCCGCTTCATCGAGGCCTCGCTCGGCTACCCGCGCCAGTGGAGCCGCTATCCGGCGCGCGTCCGGCTGCGCCAGATCCTGCCGCTCCTGCCGCTCCTGCCGCTTCCCCCCGCCGCGCAGGACCCGCGCTCGTCCGGAGATCGCGCCCGCTTGCCGTAGATCTTCCCTGCGAGTTCGCATACCATCTGACCCCGAAAGAGCCCAAGGAGTCAGACATGACCAGAGAGCTTATGTACCCCAGCCTGGTAACCATCTTGTCGCTGCTCGTGTACATGGTGTTCACGGGCCTGGTCGGCCGGGCGCGCGGCCGCTACAACGTGCCGGCGCCGCAGACTACCGGCAACGACAACTTCGAGCGCGTCCTGCGCGTGCAGCAGAACACCGCAGAGCAGATGCTGAGCTTCCTGCCCGGGCTGTGGATCTTCGCGCTGGTCATAAGCCCGATCTGGGCCTCGGCGATCGGCGGGGTGTGGATTATCGGCCGCATCGTCTACGCGGCGGGCTACTTCAAGGCGGCGGCCAAGCGCGGCACCGGCTTCGCCATCACCGCGGCGGCCAATACGACTCTGCTTGTCGGGAGCCTCATCGGAATCATCCTGGCGCTCACCCGGGGGACGTAGGCGAGCCGCCGCTCACCCGCCTTTCGCGATGTCCGCGCCGCCCTCCGCTTCCCGCACGGGACTACTTTTTCGGGTGCTGCCCAATCTGCTGGGAGTGATCCTGCTCGGCTGGTTCCTGCACGGGCTGGATCTGGCGGGCTTCGGGCGGGCGCTGCGGGCGCTGCGGCTCACCACGGTGCTCGGCATCGCGGCGGCGTCTTTTGTCGAGACCGCGACGCAGGGGTTCCTGTTCTACTGCCTGTGTCCCGCTGGCCAGGGGCCGGGCCGCCAGCTGCTCCTGAGCTTTGCCGCGCAGGCCGGGAACGTGCTCCTGCCGCTGCGCTCGGGGGAGCTCTTGCGGCCCCTGTACCTCAAGCGCTGGCGGCCGGAAAACACATATAAGGAGCTGCTCGGGTGGACGCTGGCCGACAAGGTCCTGCAGATCGTCGCCGTACTGCCGTTCCTGCTGGTCGGGCTGTACCTGTTCGCCGCGGATGCCCAGCTGTCGCTGGCGCTGCGCCGGCTGGGCCTTGGGATCGGCGCCCTGGTAGTCATCGTGGCGGCGGGCGGCACGCTGTGGATGCGGCGGCGGCTGCAGCAGAACCTGGGCGCGCGGGCGGCGGGCCTGCCGCTGCGGGCGTGGCTCGGGGCGACGTTCTGGGCGCTGTGCATGTGGGGCGCCAGCTATGTCGTGTACTGGCTGGCGGTCGGCGAGCCGCGGGTGGCGCTGGCGCTGCTCGTCGGCGTCGGGTTCGGCTCGGGGATTCCCAGCCTGCCGGCCGGGGTGGGCGCCTACGAGGCGGCGTTCCTGTGGGTCGGCGAGCACGCCCACCTGCCGCATGATCAGGTGCTGGCGGCGGCGGTGGTCTCGCACGCGGTGCAGCTGCTGACGACCTTGGCGGTGGGCGTGCCGGTGCTGGTTCTTTGGGGGTGGCCGCGGCGCCGCGAGGCAGCGTTGGTAGAAGAGTAGGCGGCCGGGCAGCCTCGCCGGGCGGTCTCGCTGGGCGGCCGTCAGGCGCTGCTGCGGCGGGCGCGGATGGCGGCGACGAGCTCGCGCACCTCTTCGGCGGTCAGGCCCTCCAGCTCGCCCATCACGTCGTCGCGGCGGGTGGAAAGGGCGTCGCTGACCCGGCGCATCGAGGCGTCGCGGTAGCGGTCCTTGTCGACGTAGTGCCGCTCGGTGGTGCGGAACGAGCTGTGGCCGAGCTGGGCGATCACCGCCCCCGAGGTCGAGCCGGCCTCGATGGCCAGCGTCGAGTGGAGGCCGCGCAGGCTGTGCGGGCAGACCTCGCGCACGCCGGCCTTCTGGCACAGGCGGCGCAGCCGCTTCCACAGCACCGGGCTCGTGTAGGGCCGCGTCCGGTCCTCGTCCCCGAACAGCAGATCCTCGGCGGTGCGGCCGCTGAGCAGCCGGCGCACCATCGGCTGCAGCTCCTCGGGCACGCTCAGCCGGCGGCGGGCGTTCTTGGTCTTGCCGTCGGGGATCCACAGCACCCGCCCGCCGTCATCGACATCGCGCACCTGCCGGCTGAGGATCTCCGACGAGCGCAGGCCGAGCACCAGCTGCAGCAGCAGCGCCGCGGCGCCCTGATCGCCGGCCTCCGACTCGCTGGTCAGCACCTCGACCAGCTTGCGGACCTCGTCAAGGCGCAGCTGGACCTTGCCGGAGTTGACGCGGCCGGTGCCCTTGACGCGGCTGAACGGGTTGTCGGCCAAGTAGCCGCGCTCGATGCACCAGGCATAGAAGGCGCGCGCGCACCGCAGCTGCGCCCGGTGCGTCGCCGCCGTCACCGTCCGCTGGTAGCGCGACAGGCGAGTGGTGGCGGCGCGGTAAATCTCGGTCGCCCGCTCGCGCGAGAGGGTCAGGCGCTCGCCCTCGGGGAAGAAGGTCAGCAGCTTGTCGCGGATGGTGCGGACCGAGTTCTCCTTGAGGCCCGCCGCCTCCTTATCGTCCAGGTACTCGGCGAGCGCCTCGCTGATCGTGCGCGGCGCGTACGAGGTCTTGACCTCCTGCTCCAGCTCCGCCATGAACGCCTCGGCCTCCTCGCGGCTGGGCAAAAGGCGCGCGACCCGGCTGCCGGTGTCGCTCAGCAGGACGACTCGCCACTTATCACCGTCGGGGTAGGGACCGTAGATGCGGGTAGTCTTTGGCACCTTGGCATCGTACCGCGAATTCCCGTTATTTTCAGCACCTTTATGGCGCCGCGGGCCGGGCGGCGGGCGCGGTGACGGTTGCAGTTACTGGGCGGCAGGCGGTGCGGCGGCTGGAGCGGTGGGCAGGGCCGGGCCTGGGCCAACCTTACGCAGGATCAGCCAGGCCCCGAAGACAAGCAGCGGCGCCGAGATCATCTGCGAGGTCGACAGCCACCCCCACAGGACGCCGCGCTCATCGTCGCGGAAGATCTCGCACACCGAGCGCAGGATCCCATAAAGGATGAGCATCGCGCCCAGCACCTGCCCCTCGTGCTGCTTGCGCGGGCGGACCAGGTAATAGGTCACCGCAAAAAGGACCAGGCACCCAATCGACTCGTAGAGCTGCGTCGGGTGCACCGGGATCATGTCCTGGCGCGGCTGGATGAGGTGCGCGTCGTACTGCGCCCGCCACGGGGTGCTGCCGAGCGGAAAGCGCACCCCGAGGATGCCGTGCGTCTCCTTGCCGTAGCAGCAGCCGTTGAGGAAGCAGCCCATCCGCCCGAAGAACAGCCCCAAGAGGATCGGCGGCGCCGCCAGGTCGGCGACCCGCCAGAAGTTGATCTTGTGCTTGCGGGTAAAGTAGTAGGCGTACGCCGTGGCAAGCAGCAGCCCGCCGTAATAGGCAAGGCCGCCGCGCCACAGCTTGGCCCAGGCGAGGCAGTCGCGCGGCGGGTAGCAGACGTGGCGCACCGCGTCGCACAGATAGTCGTAGCCGCACTCGCGGGCGACGTTGCAGGTCTTGGCCAGCGCGTCGATCGCCGGCACCTTTGTCGGATCGACGCACAGGTTCACATAATCCATGAAGTGGCCGTCGGCAATCACGTGCAAAAGCCGTGACCCGATGACCCCCCAGATGGTCATGTACAGGTTGATGTCGAGGATATCCTGCGGATCGAGGTCGAGCTTGCGCGCCTCGCGCACCGTGATGAGCGCCGCCAGCACCAGCCCCAGCGTCAGCATGGTGAAGTAGGCGGGGAAGGTGATCTGCCCGATGAGCGGCAGGGTAAAATCGAGCAGGATCGGTCTCACGGCGCTCCTAGGCCGCCTTGCCCGCCGGCGCGGCTTCCTCGGGCGGCAGCTGGTCGCGCGGCCGGTCGATGAGGATGAGCCCCACCCCGATGACCAGCGCCGCGTCGGCGATGTTGAAGGTCGGCCACTCGTGGATGTTGTGGCTCGTCGTCACCTTCCAGACGATGAAGTCGGTGACTTTACTGTACATGATGCGGTCGGTCATGTTGCCGACCGCGCCGCCGGCCAGAAGGCCCAGCTTGGCCCCCAGCCACGGGGCGGAGCCGGGCACCTTGACCAGCCACATCCCGATGATGAACAGGCACAGCACCCCGACGCCGAAGAGCAGGTGCTTGGCCCCGTTCACGTTGCGGAAAAACCCAAACGCCGAGCCCGGGTTCTCCGAGTAGCGCAGGTCGAAGTAGTTCTTCACCACGACCTTGGCGGTCGGATAGGCGTTGGGGTAGCCCTCGGGGCGGAGGTTCCGCCGCGCCCAGATCTTGGTGCCCTGGTCGAGTCCGAAGCTAAGGAGGAACAGCAGGATGAAGGTCAGATATTTGGCTTTCATGTGAGTCTAGCGGTTATATCACCCGCGCCGCCCGCGGGATAGGGGTCCTGGCAGCGGACGCTTACAGGGGCAGGGTAAGCGTCTCCAGGTAGCTCGGGTAGCTCTTGGGGAAAACGCCGGTGTCGAGCGTCCAGCGGTCGTGCCCGGTAAGCTCGTAGCGGATCGGGTAGGGGCGGACGCGGCACACCCGGTTCTCGGCGTCCAGGTCGACCTCGACGAACATCGCCCGGTTCTGGTAGACCACCCGCGCCTGGTAGGCGGCGCCGGCGGCGAGCACCATGGTCTGGCGGTAGGCGCTGCTCACCCACTGCGCTTCGTTATCGTGCAGGTGGCCGCGCAGCAGGAAGTGGCAGTGCTCCTGGATGAGGTCCTGGATGTGCCGGCGCTCGATCTCCGACAGATCCGACAGCGGGTGGTGCATCATCGCCAGCCGCAGCTTGGCGTTCCGGATCTGCGCAAGGCCCGCCCGCAAGAGCCCCTCGCCGACGAACAGCTTGCCGGTGTCCGAGTCGTCCTGGGCGAACCAGGCGCTGTTGAGCGGCAGCACCCCGATATCTAGCGAGCGCACCCGCACCACCTCGGCCTGCGCCGTGGCCAGCCCCGTGGCCGCCCGCCGCGGCTCGCCCGGGCCCTGGTGGCCCGACTTATAGAAGCGGTCATAGAAGTTGGCGAACGCCTCGAGCTTCTTTAAGTGCCAGCGCTCGGCCGACGGCTGGAAGTACTGCGTCGCCTCGTCGTGGCTCGACAGCGTGCGCTGCAGGCCGAACCCGCGCGAGCGCGCCACGTCATGGTTGCCCGGCACCATGAACACCGCCGAGCGCGGCACCTCCAGCGTCTCGCACAGGCGGCTCAGATACTCTTCGGCCAGCCGGTACTCGGCCTCCTGGCCGCTCTGGGCGATGTCGCCGGTGACGAACACGCAGTCGACGCCGCGGCCGTGCTGGCGCAGCTCGGCCAGGGTGTTGAGCAGCGACTCCAGCACGATGCCCGCCCCTTGCGCCTGGTGCTTGTCGGAGAAGTGAAAGTCCGAGACGTGCAGCCAGCGCACCGTCATCGGCCCCGGGTGCGAGCCGACGGTCGCCGAGTCGAGCTGCGGCCGGCCCGGCTCGCCGTGCAGGCTCGGCACGCTGCCGCTCACCGTCACGTGCGAGCCCGAGGGCAGCTTCAGCCCCTTGTCGATTCCCGCCAGCACCTCCAGGCGGCGGCGCAGCGCCAGCTCGATCGCCCGGCTGCGCGGCACCGCCAGGTTGCGCTCCCAGCTGACCAGGCCGTCGAGGTAGCCGCGCCCGTGCTCTTCCCAGGTAAACGCCACCGGGCGCTGCAGCAGCGTCCACAGGCCCTCGTACACCCCCGGCACCCCGGGGCTCGACGGGATGCCGGGAATCGTCGAGGAGATCCCGGTCGGCCGCATCGGCGCCGGCGGGGCGCTGGGATTGGGCAGGTTGGCCAGATCGCGCAGCTCGACGCGGCCCGGGAAGGCCAGCTCGAGCAGCTCGGTGCTCTTATCGAGCTCGCGCTCGGCCGCCCACAACAGCGTCGCCAGCTGGCTCAGCCGCTGGCGCAGCGCGGCGATATCGGGCAGCTGCCCGAGCGTCTCGTAAAAGCGATCACAAAGATCCGGCCAGCCACCGGTAAGCGCGTGCAGCATCCACAGCAGCTCACCGACCAGCGACTCGTCCTCCTGCACCGAGCGCAGCGCCGGCAGCTCGTCCAGGAAGCGAATGACCTCGCCGGTGCGCATGACGTTGACCGGCAGCGCCATCAGCTCGGCCGCCTGGCGCAGCCACGGGCTGTCGCGCTTCTCGTTCTTCAGGCTGTCGGTCGACAAGAGCACGAAGCACAGCCGCGGGTTGTGCTTGAGGTTCAGCGGCGAGACCGGCATCAGCGCCTCGGTGGCGTCGGTGAACAGCTGATACAGGTTGCCGATCTGCAGCGGCACCAGCACGTGCACGCTGTTCTGGCGCAGGATCTCTTCCAGGCGGACCAGGAGCTCGCCCGTCGGCAGCGAGTCCAGGGTGCCGAGCAGCTTCTTCTTGCTCGCCGGCAGCGCCTGCTTGGTGTGCACGACGATGGCGCGCAACAGCTTGTCCACCGACGCGTAGTTGCTGGCGCGGACCGGCTGCGCCAGGCGGTAGGCGATGCCTTCCTCGCTGCTCTGGACCTCGGCGCTGGCGCTCCAGCCCTCCAGCGCCGGCAGGCCCAGCGAGACCTCCATCGCCTCGTGCAGCGCCTGCGAGGTATAGAGCACATGCCCCGACACCATCCGCGCGTCCAGCGACAGCGCCGGATACCACAGGCAGTTGGCGCGCAGCCGCTCGATGGGGACCGCCTTGCCCGAGGCGATATTGACGGCGAAGCGAGGAAAAACGTATTGGCCCAGTCCCACGCGGCTCTCCTTCCAGGTCCAAGTCTGAGCTCCCCAAGCTCAGGTCCGGGTCTCAGCTTCAGTTTCGCGCCAACCAGCGGAGTCGCAGTAAGTGTGAAATTTGGTGTCTATGGCTGAGGATAGCCTGGCGCCCGGCTGAGCGCAGCGCGTTTGCGCGCCCACGCCCGATTATCCAGCGCCGACCTGACGTTGCACCCCGGACGCGTAAGGGACGGCCAAACTCGCGTAAGGGACGGCCAGACCCCGTAAGGGACGGCCAAACCCCCGTAAGGGACGGCCGAACCTGCGTAAGGGACGGCCAAACCTGCGTAAGGGACGGCTAAACCGCGGTCAGGGACGGCTAAACCGCGGTCAGGGACGGCTAAA
>DAOMZC010000091.1:0-1687 GCA_035437965.1 Pseudomonadota bacterium | reverse complement strand
AGGGACGGCTAAACCGCGGTCAGGGACGGCTAAACCGCGGTCAGGGACGGCTAAATCCCGGTCAGGGACGGCCAAACCGCGGTCAGGGACGGCTAAACCGCGGTCAGGGACGGCTAAACCGGCTATAGTGAGGAGGCGCCGCGACGGGCTTGCCAGTCGAGATCAGTACGTCGTCACGGCGAGGGTGCCTGCCAGGGAGCGCAGGCGGCCGCTGCACGGGTGATCATCTGTCAGGAGTTCAAGCACGCCACCGCGCCTGCGCAGCGCCACCACCTGGAGTTCCTCGGCGGAGTTGTCCGCGACGACTAGGCGGTCTGCTCGGGCCGCGAACCACGGGAGATTGTCCATGGATTCGCGCCAGCGCTTTCGGATCTTGTCCTCCGGCACGTCGTGCCCGCCTTTGGCGACCCGCACGGCCACGCGCTTCACATTGATGTCGGGAGACTCCGTCGTGACGTAGACGAGCCGGAAGATCAACCCGGCCCGGCGAGCGGCAGGGACTCCTCTTCCAGAGGCTTTGACATCAAGGCGGGGTTGTCCTGCAAGGCATCGGCAATCTGATCGGCGTTGAGCCTAGGCCAGATGGGGAACCGCGGCTTGATGTAGGCATCGGCGATGGTTGTCTTGCCAGACCCGTTAGGCCCGGCGACGAGGACAAACTCGTCGTGCAGGTCGGCGAGTTCGGACAGGGTCATGGCCGGCGAAGGGGGCCGAGCTCTCGGACGTGCCCGTCAGGGAAGACCTCCACGAGCTTGCCGTCGCGCGCGTGCGTCGTCGCGAACCCGGCCTGGTGCGTCGCCTCGATGGCCCGCCGGATCGCTTGGTTGGCTCCCTGGATGAACTCATCCTCGTCAGGCACGGACACCCGGCCCTGAGCGTCTCTTTTCGGTCGGTCGATCATGCGACAAGCTCCTCTTCACTCATCAATCTACCGCACGGGGAGCGGTCCCTCAAGTCGGCCGGCGCGGCGGGGATTACTTCCGCGGTGGGGATCGAGGCGGGGGCGGCCAAACCCCACAAGGATCCGACGGTCCCCTGCGTCGTGGGCGACCGCCGACCGTCCGCGCGCTTGAACCGGGGTCGATTCCAGGCGAAAATCTCGGCTCCCCTGCCCAGGAGTGCGCATGACCAACCAGAACCCCGCCTTTGTCGCCTACGCAGTTGCCAGCTGCGTCCTTATTCTCAACCAGATCGTCCTGTGGATGATGAGCGCCATGGTCCGCGGCAAGACCAAGGTCGCCATGAACCCCGAAGACCTGAACAGCGTCTCCAAGGGCAGCGAGCTGGTGACCACCGAGCCCCCCGAGGTCGCGCGCGTCATGCGCGTGCACGCCAACGGTCAGGCCAACATCCTGCAGTTCCTGTTTCTCGGCGCGCTGTTCGTCCAGGTGGGCGGCTCGGGTCTGGAGGCGCAGGTCCTGTTCGGCGCGTTCACCGCGATGCGCATCCTTTACACGATCGTCTACATGGCCGGCGTGCAGCCGTGGCGGACGATCACGTTCCTCCTCGGGCTGGCCACCACTTTGGCGCTGATGGTCGAAGTCCTGCGCAACCTGTTCATGTAGCAGCGACCAGGCGGGCCGCCGCCGCGACTTCGTTTGCGGCGTTGTCTAGACTAGATTCTGGACGAGACTCATCCGCGTGGACGCTTCCGCACCAGCACCAGCACCAGCACCGGCCGGGCGGC
>DAOMZC010000090.1:0-12609 GCA_035437965.1 Pseudomonadota bacterium | reverse complement strand
GCCGCGCCGACCGGCGGAGGCACCGTCGCCGACGGGCGGCTCGGGGGCTCGGGCGCGGTGGGAGTCGCGACCGCGGGCGGCGCGGCGCGATTGAGGAGGAAGCTGTAGTCGATGAACTTGAACGGCGGCTCACCGCGCGCCTGGCGGGCGGCGCTCTCCTCCGTCACCCACTTGAGGAAGCGCGGCAGCATCTCGATGGTCGCCGGCTGCACGTCGTGAAACAGGATGATCGAGCGCGCCCGCCGCAGGTTGGTCAGCTCCTTCTTCATGACCTCGAAGATCGCCTCGGCGTTCTGCAGCTTCCAGTCCTGCGGATCGATATCCCAGCCGATGGGAGTGATCGCGAGCCGTCGCAGAGTCGCCGTCAGCGATGGACAGTGCGAGCCGAACGGGGTGCGGAACAGCGGCGGCGGGACTCCCACCGCGTCGCGAATGAGCTGCGCGTTATCGAGGATCTCCTTCTCGGCGACGATCGGTCCGCGGACGCCGCAGAGGAACAGGTGATGAATCGTGTGATTCCCAATCAGGTGCCCGCGCTTGAGGGTGTCGCGCATGAGCGCGGTCAGCTTGTCGTGCTGCGGCCCCTTGCCCATGAAGCGCACGCCGTTGACGAAGAACACCGACTTGATGCCGTACTGATCGAGCGCATCGAGCACCTTGGGGGTGGTGTCCAGGCGCGGTCCGTCGTCGAAGGTGAGCAGCAGCTCGTAGGCGGCGGGGCGCGGCGCCGCGGGGCGCTTGGCCGGCTTGGGCGGCGGGGAAGGCTTGCCGGGCTTTTTCGGCTTGCCGCTGCCCGCGGGACCCGGGTGCGCCGGCCGGGCGGTCTTCACTGCCGGCGGCGCGGCGACGGCCGCGGCCGGCGGAGTCGGCTCGGGGACCGGAGTCTGGGCAGCGGCTCGGGTCAAGCCGATTAGCGAAAAGACCAGCAGGCGAGCAAGCAGATTACGCAGCACCCGACGATGTTACGCCCCGGCCGCCCGCGGTCAATTTTGCGTCGCCGGCGCCGCCCGGCGCGCCGCGCTCTCCAGCGGGCGCGCCGCCGTCTGGATGCGCGTCGGGCCGTCGGGCGCGTGCGGGTCGCCGTCGCCGTCACCGCTTCTATCGCTGGGCTCCGCGGCGCGCAGCTCGGCAACCACGTGGCGGGCGACGGCAGCCAGGGCGACGTTGTGATCGAGGGTCGGCGGCAGCTCCTGCACCGTCGCGGCCCGCGGCAGCACGCGCCGGTCCGCCGGGTCATGGCCGAAGTGCGGCTTCATCACCGGGTCGCTCGCCGTGGTCGGCCAGATGCTCAGCTGGACACCCGCCGCCGGCTCCGGCCAGCGGGTCAGCTTGCCCGCCAGCGCCAGCGGAATCGGCGAGCTGAAGTTGTCCTGGCCGCCGAGCAGGTTGAAGTAGTTGCCGGCGAGCGGCGCCCCCACCGCCATCACCTCGACCGCCACGCCCGGCGGCGGCCGCAGCTCTGCCGCCGCAGCGACGGCGAGCAGCCCCGCTGCCGAGTGCCCGACCAGCACCACCCGGTTCACCGAGCGGGGCAGCCGGCGCAGCAGATACTGCGTGCTCGCCGCCAGCTGCGCTCCCCCGGCGCTGATGCTCGTCCACGGGTCCCACTCGTAGACCATCGTGGTCGCCGCCGGCAGCTGGGCCAGCGCGATCTGCGCGCCGTTCCACTCCCACCCGTAGCCGAGCAGGCCCGGCACCAGCACGAACACGGTGCGCGTCCCCGGGGCCACCGGCGGACGCTCCCCGACCACAAGGCGCGGACAGCGCGGGCACACCGACTGCACCGACACCGCGCACCCGGACCCCAGCGCGAGCCCGACGCCCAGCCCGACCCCGAGCCGGCGCCCGAGTCCCCTCGGCGAGCGGCCCCGGACCGCCGCCAGCCGACCCGCCGCAGCGGGCCGCCTCAGCGCTCCCTTCACAGCCGCAGCACTCCCGCCTGCGCCAGCGCCGGCGCAATGAGGTGCAGCACCACGTCGGCGGTCAGGTGTGCGACCATCGCCGCCTCCAGGCCCCGTCGCAGGTACAGAAAGCCGCAGGCCAGACCGACGACGCCGTTCAAGACCAGCGCCCGGGTCAGCAGCAGCGGCGTCAGCTTGACCAGCGCCGCCGTCGCCGGCAGGTGCAAGAGGCCGAAGATCAGCGCCGCCACCACATTGGCCACGAGCAGCGCCGCAACGCGCAGCCGACCCGCCGGCAGCTGCGCGCCGCCGCGCACCACACGCCCCAGGTGCAAGAGGCCCAGCGCGACCCCGCTGAGGATGAACAGCCGCACCAGGATCTCTTCGGTGAAGCCGCCGTACAGGCAGGCCAGCGCCGCCTTCCAGACGCTGTGGTGGGCCAGCGCCGCCTCATTGAGGCTGCGCAGCTCGGGCGCTCGTGGGTTGAAGACCAGGGCATCGAGCAGCACCGTCGCCCCGCCGGACACAAGGCCCAAAACGACCGCCGCGCCGAGCAGCGGCCGCAGCACCGGCCACGCCGGCTCGCCGCGCGCCACCGCCAGGCTGACCGGCGCCCGCAGCCCGACCCGCTGCGCCGCCGCCAGCCCCGCGAACACCGCGATGAGGACGAACACCGACGACTGCGCGCACGACACCATGGCCAGGCCGAGCATGCTGGCCCCGGTGCGCCGCATGTTCTCGGCCAGCTTGTCGCCCTGCAGGGCGAACGCAAACGGCATCACCGCCGCCACCCCGAGCACCCCGAGCAGCGTCAGCAGGCCCGCCTGCTTGCGCCGCACCGTCGCCGCCAATGTCTCCGCTTGCCCCGCCGGGGGTCCCGCATGCTCGCTCATGCGCGCACTATACCTAAACCCGGCGCGACCGCCTGCTACATCTGCCGCTCGGCGTACTGGCGGGGAACCTCCCTTGCGGGAGGTCCCGGGCTTTCCTGATTGGTCAGTAACGAAAACAGAAACGGACTAAAGAGGTGCCCTAAAGATAAACCCTTACGAGCAAAGCAGTGGGAACCGATCCTCTTAGCGGCAGCGACGGCTGCAGCGGTGACCGCAGCGCAGCGCGGCGGCGGCCTTGAGGTCCTTCTTCACGAGCTCATCGACCAGGGACTCACCCCGCACCTTGCTGGCCTGGACGTTCTTGGAGCTCTTGCCGGTCTTGATGGTCTTTTTCATGTTCTGGTGTCCTTTTTTCTTCTACTTTGCGCCCTGCTGACGCGCCTTAAACCTGAGCGCCCGCTGGCTCAGAGTCAGCAGCTTCTGCGGCGAGTACTGCTTGGGATAGCTTACGTACCACTTGCGCAGCGTAGCCTCGCCTAAATGTTCCATAATGGTCTGGTACTGCCAGCGCCGGCTCTCTTCCCACTCCTTGGCGACGCGCTCGGGGTGGGACGCCATGCGGCGATGGAGCCGCGCTGTCTCGGCGTGGGTGGTCGGAGCATGATGCAGGAAGCGGCCGAAGTAGCGCTGGCAGAAGTCCTCGTAGTCCCGCGTGTACATCAAGAACGCGTGCCACATCTCGTCAAGGACGAGGATCGGATCGGTCACCGAGAGCCTTCCCGGGGGCGAGGCGACAGAAAGGAGCCACAGCCACTTCTTGGTCTCGCGGAAGATCTCCTCGCCCTCGCGCTCACTGACCGGGTACTGCTCGCGGAAGCGGCGGACGACTTCACAATTCTTGTACGCAACTACCCTGGTCAAGGGCTGAACAGCGGGCGCAGAGGCTTGACGCCTAGACGCGATCAGATGCATATATATGTTAGCTTCGCAGAGCTCAAATAACTGTCAAGACAAAATACTCCCCGTCGCTGCCTTCAGGTCCTCCCATGCCTTTTTACCCTAGCTTCCGGATCCTTTATTCAAGTCCTCCCGATGCTTCCGGTTTCCTGCCGGGCTACAGATCGGAGCGGGTGCAATTTTGTCAATGAAGATTCTTCGGATCATGCTGGCCGAAGCCGCGGACGAGTGGCGGAAGCTCGTGGCCGTGGCGTCGCTGTCGGGGATCGCGAACGCGCTTATCATGTACCTTGTAAGCGCCCTTGTCTCAAGGCCCGACAGCCTGGACGCAAGACAGCTTTTCCTGTTTTGCCTGGCGATCGGAATGTATGCCTTCGGGGCGCGCTATACCTACAACCGGATGGGCGATCTTATCGAGTCGCTCGTCTACCGGATGCGGATTCGCCTTATTGGGAAGCTGGAGCGCGCGGAGCTTCAAGGGATCGAGCGCCTTGGGACCACGGAGATCTACGGTCGCCTCACCGAGAACATGGCGACCATCTCGACCGCCGGTGGGATGATCGCGCACCTTTTGCAGTCGATGGTCATCGTGGTCGCCGGGACGCTGTACCTCATCTGGCACTCGGCCACCGCCTTCGCCGCGATCGCGCTCCTGTTCACCGCGGGCATCGGGCTTTATGGCTCCGGGGTCGCCGGGGTGCGCGAGCAGCTTCAGATACTCGCGCACACGCGCCTTGTGTTCTTGGACTCGCTGACGGATCTGCTAAAGGGGTTCAAGGAAGTCAAGCATAGCCGCAAGCGCATGCTGCAGCTGAGCGCCGATATCGAAGCCGAAGCGCTGGAGCTGCGCAAGCGGAGTAGCCGCGTCAACCACCTGCTCGATAACAGCTGGGTCTTCATCAACTGCGTCCTGTACGTCGTACTGGCAGCGCTGGTCATGATCCTGCCGCAGCACCTTCACCTGAACGCCGAGGCGATGGGCAAGGTCGTGCCGGCCGTCCTTCTGACCTGGGGGCCGCTGCTCGGCATCGTACGCGGCTATGGGGAGTACCTCCGCTCGAACCAGGCCCTGGATGAGATCGAGGCCCTGGAGGCGAAGCTCGACTCCTTTGTCGAGCCCTCCATTAATAAGGAGTGCGTCGTTTCGGCGTGGCAGGGGCCGCTCGTCGCCATCGAGGCGCACGACCTTCAGTATCAGTATCCCCTGGACAGTAGCGGCAGCGGATTCTGCATGGGACCGGTAAGCCTGACCGTCGCCAGCGGCAAGATCGTCTTTGTCGTCGGCGGCAACGGCAGCGGCAAGTCCACCCTGCTAAAGACGCTGACCGGACTCTATGTCCCGACGAGCGGCACCCTGCGCGTAAATGGAATCCTCGTCCAGCCGGAAAACGCCGCCGCGTACCGCGAGATGATCTCGGCGATTCACTCCGACTTTCATCTGTTCAAGAAGCTGTACGGCTGCCTCGATGTCGCTGAGGAGGCCATCGGGCGGATGCTCGTCGAGATGAAGCTCGACGGCAAGACCGCCTACCGCGACCACGGCTTCACAAGCCGCGAGCTGTCGACGGGACAGCGCAAGCGCCTGGCCCTCATCGCGGCGCTCGCCGAGGACCGGCCGCTCCTGGTCATGGACGAGTGGGCCGCCGATCAGGACCCCGAGTTCCGCCGCTACTTCTACATGGAGATGCTGCCCGCCCTAAAGCAGCGCGGTAAGACCGTGATCGCGGCCTGCCACGACGACCGCTACTTCCACTGCGCCGATGAGATAGTGACCATGGAAGAAGGTCGGATTCGGCCCCCTGCAAGCGGCGAAAGCGGCGCGCCCCTTACTTGATGGCGCTTGTGTAGCTCGGCGGCCGCCTGTATCATGTAGGCGGGAAGATAGATGCCTGACGCTTATCCGTCGAACAAGGACCTCGCGCGGGAGGTACTCAAGGTCGTCCTCGCGCTGCTCGGCCTTGTCTGGATAGCTCACTCTTTCAGCTACGGCGGGGACCGCGTCGAGAGCCTGCCGCAGGACACCCAGCTCCTCAGCGTCCAGGCGACCACCGAGGAGCACAAGGACATCTGCGGCGCGCCGAGTGCGGACGGCCACGCGCTGCCGCTGGAGATGATCTACAGCGATGAGAAGCGCGACTGGATCGAGTTTGCCAGTGACCGCTTCTCGCACCTGTGCCCGCACATCCAGGTGAAGATCCGCGCCATGCGTGATGTCGAGGCCGCGGACGCGATCTTCGCGGGGCAGCTCACCCCGACCCTGTGGGCTCCTACGGATGACCTGGCGCTGAAGTACCTTGAGCACCGCTTCAAGCAGCGCGGCGGTCCGCAGCCGCTCCTGGGCGCGGAGAAGAGCTACCTCATCCAGTCGCCGATCGTGATGCTCCTTTTTCAGGATCGCCTGCGCGTCTTGAGTACGGTCTTGCGGCGCAGCCCTGGGGAGGACGGGCTGTGGGTGCGCAGCCTGTGTTCGGGAGTCGCCAAAGAGCCCGACCCGGCCCCCATTCCGCTGGAGATGATGGTGCCCGGCACCTGGGCCGAGCTGTATGCGCCGCTCGGCCTCTCCCTGGAGACCCGCAAGGCGGTGTCCCCGCAGGTCTTGCGCCTCCGCGACGAGCCGTTTCCCACCGCCGAAGAGATAGCCAAGTGGGGGCGGGTCAAGATCGGCCACACGCCCCCGACCCAGGATAACGCCGGGCTGGCGGCGCTGTATCTGATGGCCTTCGACTATGTCCTGGCCCCCAAGCAGCGGACCGCGAGCCAGCCGGGCGGCGTGATGGAGGACGAGAGCACGGACGCCGCACCGCAGCAGTCAGAGCAGGACATCGGGGAAGCCTTCGAGAAGGGCTTCGCCGACAAAAAGGAATCGCTGCGCAAGTGGCTGCGCCGCTGCGAGGCCGGACTGCCGCAGGCCCCGAAGAGCTCGCAGGCGCTCACCGCGGGCATGTTCAACACCGGGGCCTCCTTATACGACGGCGTCGTCACCTACGAGCACCTGGCGCTGCCGTTCCTGGAGCGGGTCGACAAGAGCGCCACCGCGATGAACAAGCTGGTCGTCATCTACCCCCAGCCGACGCTGTGGGCGCGCCACCCGGCAGTGGTCCTCAAGGCCACGCCGCAGCAGCATGAGGGCGCCCGCAAGTGGCTGAGCTTCCTCCTTGGCAAGGAGATGCAGGAAAAGGCGGTCGAGATGGGATTCCGCCCGATCCGCTCGGAAGTCACCGTACGCGGCCACAAGGTGGATCAGAATCGCTTCCTTCGCCTGCGCCGCCACGTAATGATGCGCGAGCCGGGAGGCGCGGAGGCCCCGCGGGTGGACGGCAGCGTCATCGCGGAGCTGATGGGAATCTGGAGCGAGGCGACGGGCCGCCTTTAGGAGGCCGCTAGGTCGGAGGTCCAGGGGCCTTGCCGGCTTCGGTCCGCCGCGCCGGCGGGTGCGGCTCGGGCACCGGCTTCTTCGGCTCGGGGGCCTTGACTTGCGGGGCCGGCGGGGCCGGAGTGGTCAGCGGGGCCGCGGGCTCCTTCTTGTCGTGCGGCTCCGCGGCAGCTGCGCCGCTCGCGACATCCCCGAGGTTGAGCTGCATGGCGAGATTACTCTGTCCGCCGCCCAGTACGATGACCTTGCTGTTGTTCGACTTGGCCAGCTCGAGCGCCGCGTCGATACTGCGCCAGCGCAGCATGTCGGCAGAGACCTTGCCGGCGATGAGGTTGAAGTCGCGGATGCCGGCGGCCTCGGTGCGCTTGCGGTCGGCCTCCTTCTCCTCGCGCTCGAGCTTATACTTGTAGGCCAGCATGAGCTGTTCCTGGTGATACTTCTCGACGATGGCATTCTCGACGATCTTGGGCAGATCGATCTGGGTCAGCTTGATTTCCTGGACGTACACATAGGGGTGCGAGACCATCCCGGTCGCCGACTTCTCCATCTTGCCGATCAGCGGAAACTGCCCGACCTCCTGCAGTACGTCGCGGACGCTGGCATAGACCTCGTGCGCTGGTCGGCCGCCGAACGTGCGGCGAATATGCGACTCGATCTCGGGCTGGATGAGGCTCTCGAAGTAGTCAGGTCCGATTTCCTTCTGGAGGTAGCCCAGCATCTCCTTGTACGGGTGGTAGCGCACCACCACGTTGACCCCCAGGGTCAGGCCCTCGTCGCTAAGGACCTTGAAGTCGAGCTTGCGCTGCTGCAGGCGAACGTCGTAGACGGTCAGCCGGTCCCAGGGCGGGATGATGTGGAGTCCTTCGCTCCAGATCCGGTCGGTAGTCGTGCCGCCATAGACAGTCCGGTACATGACGCCCAGGTGACCGGGCGGCACCACGACCACCACGCGCGGCCACAGGACGCCGAGCGCTAGCAGGAAGATGATAAGGATCGTGTAGATCGTAAACTGCGCCTGATTCAGCCGGTGCGCCAAGCGCTCGCGCCAGGTCGGCGGGCTGTCAAGGGTGGCGTCTACGTCCAGGGGCGCGGCAGTCATGAATGTTTCGCGCTAGCGGCGGCGAGGCTTGAACGTCTTTGGGCCGGAGAACAGGGTCACGACGAACCCGCAGACCGGAGTAAGGAGGATGGAGAGCAGCAGCGCCGGCCAGAACCCGATCCGCCGCGTACTGCCCAGCATTCCGACCAGAAGGATGGTCACCGCGGGGAGGACGAAGATCAGAAAAGGCGTCAGCTCGGTCATCGGTCTAGCGGCTACGCGGTCTTGGTCTCGGCCTTGGTCCGGTCACCTTGCTGCTTCATGGCCGCGGCCACTTCCTTGCCCTTCTCGAATTCCTTTTTGAAGTACTGCCGCATCGCCACCGCGTCGAAGTCAAGCAGGGTCCCCCCGGCCTCGAAGTGCATCAGGAACACCCGCCCGAGTCCGTGGGTAAAGGCCCCGATCAGCACCGGCCCGGACACCACACCCAGGGTGGTTCCGACGAGCGGCACGAACTTGCTCAAGCTGGCGCCGACCAGACACCCGACCCCGACGGCGCCCGCGCTGACGAGGAGCGAGTAGATGATCTTCTGGGCAATCTTGTTCGAGAACTCGACCTGATAGACCGCGGAGAGCTCCTTGAGCATCTTGAGCTCGACCGCCGTGACCGCGGCCACGTCGAGCACCGGGATGGGCAGGAGGCCCGCGCCGAGGGACCACAGGACATTGCGGTGGATGATCGCCTCCGCCTTGGTCATGCGCGCCTCCGGCTCGGTGCTGCTGGCGCACTCCGGCGACGGATCGGGGCTCGCCGAACCGCCAGTGGAAGTGGAAGCGGCAGCGGCAGTGGAAGCGGAAGCGGCGGTCGCCGAGGGCCCGGTAGCCATCTTGTTCTCCTGCGATGTGCTGGGTGGCGCGAGATACTCTGCAGAGCTTGCCGTAGAAGTTAGCAAAGCCGCCGCCTCGGATCAACGGCTATATAAGGCTTAGTCCTTTTACGACTTTATGGGTGGGCGCTTGGAGGTACTCCGAACCCGAGCCGCGGGGGGCGCCTTTCGCGCTTACGGCGCCGGCAGCTGTGTCAGGATGTAGTCGGCGAGCTCGGTGATTCCGCTTTCCCGGACGAGCAGGGTGAGCGGGACCGTGACCTGGAGGTCCAGGATCAGGCGGTCGCGCAGCTCGATGGCCATAAGGGAGTCCATCCCGAGCTGCGTAAAGGGCACCTCGGGTCCGAGCCGCGCGGCGGGCGCGCGGAGCACCAGGCTTGCGTGCTCGCGCAGTCCTTCGATGAGCAGGGTCAGCCGCTCGGTAGGAGGCGCTGCCAGGAGCTTTCTGCGCAGGGCTCCGGCCGGCGCCGGGTCGAGCGCGGCGCTCGGCGGGAGGAGCTCGGACAGATAGGCGGCGCTCGGCCGGCTGTGGTAGTGCTTCACCCACACCGCCGGCTCCAGCTTCACCACCGCCACCTGCACCCGCGGCGCGCTCAGGAGCTCCCCCAGGAGCTTTTTGCCCTCCGCCGGGCTTATCGGTTCCATACCGCGGCCGGTGAATCGCTCGTTGAGCTTACGCCGGGCGGCCAGTCCGCGCTCGGAGAAGCCGCCCCAGTTGATGCTCATCCCGGGCTGCCCGGCGCGCTGCCGGAAGTGGGCCAGGGCGTCGACAAACGCGTTGCCCGCGGCATAGCTTGACTGGCCCGGACCGCCGAACAGCGCGGCGATGGACGAGTAGCCGACGAAGAAGTCGAGCGGCTGCGCCTTGGTAAGCAGGTGCAGGTTCCAGGCGCCGTGCACCTTGGCCGCCAGCGCCTGGCGGAACAGCTCCTCGGTCTGCTCCGCGATCACGCCGTCCAGGACCACGGCGGCGGTGTGCAAGATGCCGCGCAGCGGCGGCCACTGCCGGCCGAACTTGCCGACCAGCGCCGCGACTTCGGCGTAGCTGGCGATGTCCACCGCGGCGGTGAGCACCGCGGTCCCGGCCTGCTGCAAGCCGTCGAGGACTCGCCGCGTCGCGGCATCCGGCGGACGCCGGCTCACCAGCACCAGGTGGCGGGCTCCCTGTGCCGCAAGGAGCTCGGCGGCAGAGAGTCCGAGGCCGCCCAGTCCGCCGGTAATCAGATAGGAGCCATCGGCGCGTAATACTAAAGGCGCGCGCCGCTCGGTCGGCTCTGCGGCGCGGACCAGCCGGGCTACGTAGCGCCGGTCCTGCCGCAGCGCGACCTGCGCATCACCCGGGCCGCCGAGGAGCTCGCGGATCAGCGCCGCCACTTCAACTTCTTTGGGCTCTTGGGGCTCTTGGGGCTGCGCGCTCAGATCAATCCGGGTGCACGCGAGCTCGGCGTATTCATTCTCTACGGTCTGGCCGAAGCCCCACAGCGCCGCCCCAGAGACGGCAAACGGAACGCCCGCGTCATCGCCCTGCACACCGTCCTTTTCACCTTCACCTTCCTCTTCAGCGACCGCCTGCGAGCCCGCGGTCACCAGAAAGAGCCGCGGCGGCGCCGGCCAGTCGGTCTGCGCGAGCGCCTGGACCAAGTGTAGCGCGCTATAGGTGCCAAGCTCCAGCGCGCGCTCCAGCCCTGCCGTGGCGGACGGCTGGCTTGCGGGCGGACTCAGGCTCCACAGGTGCACGACGCCCAGGGGGCCGCCGGCGCCGCAGGACTCGTGCAAGAGGCGGCGGAACTGCTCGGGAGCCGAAGGATTCAGGCGATAGTGGTCGGCTGCCAGCCGCTCGAAAGACGCACCTGCTTCGACCCGCACCACGCTCTGCCGGGCCGCGCCGAGCTGCTCGATAATCGCTCCCGCCAGCGGCGTCTCGGGAAGAAAAAGGAGCCAGCGCCCCGGCTCGGTCGCGGGCGGCGGGGCGACCGGCGCGACGGCTCGCCACGCGACCTGGTAAAGCCAGCTCGGTCTAAGGCGCTCTTCTTGGCGGAAGAACGCCTCCCGCTGGGCGCGCTTGACGACCAGGCCGGTGATTACGGCGCGCACCCGGCCACCGGGCTCGAATACCCTGAGGTCGGCGGTTCCGGTCTCCTCCGCTGCCGTGGCGGCCGGCTCGATGCGGCTGTGGCACCACAGCGGTCCCGGCGCCGCGCCATAGACGCGCAGCTCGCGGACCATCCACGGAATGACGGCGACCGGCGCGGCGGCCCCGAGCGACTGAAACAGAGCCGCGGCCACCGAAGAGAACGCGCTGTCCAGCAGCGCCGGATGGAGCAGACCCTCCGGCTGGGCGTCCGCGGTCGGCGGAACCATCCGGGCCAGCGCCGCGCGAGCTCCGGAGTACAGCTCCTGGGTCCACAGCCACTGCGGTCCGAGGTCGAGCTGGACGCTCTGCAGGTACTCCTGCAGCTGGCTCCGCGGTACAGCGGTCGGGCACTGATCGTGCAGCTCGGCCAGGGACAGCGGCGCCGGTGCCGGCTCGACCCGCAGGAGGAGCTCGCCCCTTGCGTGCTCGCGCCAGCTGCGCCGACCGGGACCGGACGAGGACTGGGTCGCCACGGTGAAATCGTACAGGTCGTCGCCGCGCGGCTTGAGCACCACGTGCAGCTCTGTATCCCCGCTCAGGATGAGCGGCGCGGTGAACATCACCTCGCGCAGGACCGCCGCCGGGACCGCGAAGTGCTCGGCCGCCACCGCCAGGACCGCCGCCAGATGAAAGGCCCCGGCGACCACCACGCGGCCAAAGACCGTATGGTCGGCCAGATAAGACGGCTGCGCCGGACCGATGGGCAGCACGTGGTGCACCACCTCGCCGGGCATCGCGACCGCGCTCCCGGCCAGGCGGAGCGCGCTGCGGACCGTCGGCGCGGCGGCCGGCGCGGCCTGGCTCCAGAAACGCTCATGCTGCCAGGGATAGGTCGGCAGCGCGACCCACTCACGGAACTGCGGTCCGGTGAGACTCCGGAAGTCCACCGTGCCGCCGCCGGTCCACAGCCGGCCGAGGCTCTCGAGCAGGACCGCCCAGTCTCCCCGCCCCTTGCGCAGCGAGGGCAGCCACTGCCCGGCCGGCTCACCGAGGCAGGCGGCCCCCAGCCCGAGCAGGGTGGGCTGTGGCCCGAGCTCGATGAAGGTATCCACTCCCAGGCTGCGCAAGGTCTGCATGCAGGCCCGGAACTGCACGGGCTCGCGCACCTGCCGAGTCCAGTACTCCACATTGAGGACCTCTTCGCTCACCACGCCGCCCACGAGGTTGGAGATCAGCGGCAGCCGGGGTCGCTGGCGCGTCACCGCGGCCACCGCCGCCGCGAAGTCCGCCAGGATGGGCTCCATCAGCGGGGAATGGAAGGCGTGCGAGACCGTAAGGAGCCGGGTCTTGATTCCCTCCTTCTCCAGCTGCGCACAGACTGCGCCAAGCGCCGAGCGCCGGCCCGAGATGACGACCTGGTCGGGCGCGTTGTCGGCGGCTATCGACAGCTCGGCAGCAAACGGAATCAGCGCGCGCGCGATTCTGGCCGGCTCCGCTTGCACCGATGCCATGGCGCCGTCCGCGGCCAGGGACTGCATCAGCCGC
>DAOMZC010000089.1:0-12726 GCA_035437965.1 Pseudomonadota bacterium | reverse complement strand
GGCGCAGGTCAAGGGCGTCGCCGGCACCTGGAAGGACCTGACCGACAACGTCAACCTCATGGCCAGTAACCTCACCGGCCAGGTGCGCAACATCGCCGAGGTCACCAAGGCGGTGGCGAGCGGGGATCTCGGCAAGAAGATCACGGTCGACGTACGCGGCGAGATCCTCGAGCTCAAGAACACCATCAACACGATGGTCGATCAGCTAAGCTCCTTCGCTTCGGAAGTCACCCGCGTCGCCCGCGAGGTCGGGACCGAAGGAAAGCTCGGCGGTCAGGCCGAGGTCAAGGGCGTCGCCGGCATCTGGGAGGATCTGACCGACAACGTCAACTCGATGGCGTCCAACCTCACCGCGCAGGTGCGCGGCATCGCCAAGGTCGTCACCGCGGTCGCCAACGGCAACCTCAAGCGCAAGCTGGCCCTGGAAGCCAAGGGCGAGATCGCCGCGCTGGCCGAGACCATCAACGAGATGATCGACACCCTGGCGACCTTCGCCGATCAGGTCACCACGGTCGCCCGCGAGGTCGGCACCGATGGCAAGCTCGGTGGCCAGGCGCGGGTGCCGGGAGCCGCCGGCACCTGGCGCGATCTGACCGACAACGTCAACCAGCTGGCCGCGAACCTGACCACGCAGGTGCGCGCGATTGCCGAAGTCGCCACCGCGGTGACCAAGGGCGACCTCACCCGCTCGATCGCCGTCGAGGCGCAGGGCGAGGTGGCGGCGCTCAAGGACAACATCAACCAGATGATCCGCAACCTGCGTGAGACCACGCAGAAGAACACCGAGCAGGACTGGCTCAAGACCAACCTCGCGCGCTTCACCCGCATGCTGCAGGGGCAGCGCGACCTGGAGGCGGTGACGAAGCTGATCCTGAAAGAGCTGGCGCCGCTGGTCATGGCGCAGCAGGGCGTGTTCTACATGGTCGATGTGGTGCCCGGCGGCCGCGTCACGCTCAAGCTGCTATCGAGCTACGCCTTCCGCGAGCGCAAGCACCTGTCCAATCAGTTCCAGCTCGGCGAGGGCCTCATCGGGCAGTGCGTGCTGGAGAAGGACCGCATCCTCATCACCGATGTGCCGCCCGACTACATCAAGATCGGCTCGGGCCTGGGCGAGGCGAGCCCGCTGTCGATCATCGTCCTGCCGGTCATCTTCGAAGGCCAGGTCAAGGCGGTCATCGAGCTGGCGTCGTTTTACCGCTTCAGCGACATTCACCTGGCGTTCCTCGATCAGCTCACCGAGAGCATCGCCATCGTCCTCAACACCATCGCCGCCGGCATGCGCACCGAGGAGCTGCTCAAGCAGTCGCAGTCGCTCGCCGATGAGCTGCGCAGCCAGCAGACCGAGCTCACCGAGACCAACCGCCGCCTGGAGCAGCAGGCGCAGTCGCTGCAGGCGTCCGAGGAGCGGCTCAAGAACCAGCAGGAGGAGCTGCAGCAGACAAACGAAGAGCTCGAGGAGCGCTCCGAGCTCTTGCAGGTCCAGAAGGCCGAGGTGGAGCGCAAGAACCGCGAGATCGAGCAGGCCAAGGTGGCGCTGGAGGAGCGCGCGCAGCAGCTGGCGCTGTCGTCCAAGTACAAGTCCGAGTTCCTCGCCAACATGTCGCACGAGCTGCGCACGCCGCTCAACAGCCTGCTCATCCTGGCCAAGCTGCTCAGCGACAACCTCGAGGGCAACCTCGACGAGAAGCAGGTCGAGTTCGCGCGCACCATCTACTCGTCGGGCTCGGACCTCCTGTCGCTCATCAACGACATCCTCGATCTGTCCAAGATCGAGTCGGGCACGATGGCGGTCGATGTCGACGAGTACCCGCTGTCGCACATGCGCGACTTCGTCGAGCGCACCTTCAAGCAGGTCGCGGTGGACAAGGGGCTGGAGTTCGCGGTCGAGCTGGCCGAAGGTCTGCCGCAGGCCATCTACACCGATCCGCGGCGCCTGCAGCAGGTGCTGAAGAACCTGCTCGCCAACGCCTTCAAGTTCACCCACCAGGGCCGGGTGGCGCTGGCGGTCGAGACGGCGGCCAGCGGCTGGTCGCCGGACAACAAGTCGCTGAGCGGCGCCGACGTGGTCCTGGCGTTCGCGGTCATTGACACCGGCATCGGCATCCCGCCCAACAAGCAGAAGATCATCTTCGAGGCGTTCCAGCAGGCCGACGGCACGACCAGCCGCAAGTACGGCGGCACCGGTCTTGGCCTGTCGATCAGCCGTGAGATCGCGCGCCTGCTCGGGGGCGAGATTGCCGTGATCAGCTCGCCGGGCAAGGGCAGCACGTTCACCCTGTACCTGCCGCACGCCTATCTGCCCAACCTGCATTCCACCCTCCCGGGCACCGGAGGCGACGGCCCGCGCGTGCCGAGCCTGCCGCCGCCCGCGCCGCCCGCCCTCAGCGAACGGAGCGGGACCACCAGCACGGCCGAGGCGGCAGCGGTCGAGGCCCGGCTCGATCTGGAGAGCGCCCTGACCGCGCGCAGCGAGGTCGCCGATGATCGCGAGAGCATCCAGCCGGGCGACCGGGTGCTGCTCATCATCGAAGACGACGCCGACTTCGCCCGCATCCTGCTCGATATGGCGCGGCAGAAGGGCTTCAAGGGCATCGTGGCGCTGCGCGGCGACACCGGGCTGGCCCTGGCGCGCAAGCTGCGGCCCGACGCGATCAGCCTGGATCTGCGGCTGCCGGTGATGGACGGCTGGGCGGTCCTCGACCGGCTCAAGCACGACTCGCGCACCCGCCACATCCCGGTGCACCTCATCTCGGCCGCCGATGAGCGCACCCGCGGCCTGCGCCAGGGGGCGATTGCGTTCCTCAAAAAGCCGGTGACCCGCGAGGCGCTGGCCGACGCCTTCGCCAGCGCCCGCGGCTTCATCGAGCGGCGGGTCAAGAACCTGCTCATCGTCGAAGACGACGAGAACCAGCGCAAGAGCATCGTCGCCCTCATCGGCAATGGCGATGTCCACAGCACGGCCATCGGCACCGCGCGCGAGGCGCTGGAGCTGTTGCGCCAGCAGCACTTCGACTGCATGGTGCTCGACCTTGGGCTGCCCGACATGAACGGCTTCGAGCTGCTCGACCGCATCCGCAAGGAGCCCGATCACGCCGAGCTGCCGATCATCATCTACACCGGCCGCGAGCTGACCCAGGAAGAGGAGTTCGAGCTGAAGCGCTTCACCGATGCCATCATCGTCAAGAGCGTGCGCTCGATGGAGCACCTGCTCGATGAGACTGCGCTGTTCCTGCACCGCGTCGAGGCGAACCTCCCCGAGCCCAAGCGCCGCATCCTCAAGCAGGTGCACGAGTCGGATCCGGTGTTCGCCGACAAGCGGGTGCTGATCGTCGATGACGACGTGCGCAACATCTTCGCGCTCACCGCCGTGCTCGAGCGCTACAAGATGGTGGTGATCTACGCCGAGAACGGCAAAAAGGGCATCGAGACCCTGAAGCGTAGCCCGCAGATCCACCTTGTGCTCATGGACGTGATGATGCCGGAGATGGACGGCTACGAGACGATGAAGGAGATCCGCAAGAACCCGCGCTTCCGCTCGCTGCCGATCATCGCCTTGACCGCCAAGGCGATGAAGGGCGACCGCGAAAAGTGCATTGAGGCCGGGGCCTCCGACTACATCACCAAGCCGGTCGACCCGGAGCAGCTTATTTCTCTCATGCGGGTCTGGCTCTACGGCTAGCGGGGGTTCATCCTTGGATTTAGGATGACCAGTGCAAAAAAAGACGACGCGCTGGAGCGGGTCGAGATCGCCCTCCTGGTGGAGGGCGTCTACCAGCACTACGGCTGCGACTTCCGCGACTACGCGTACGCCTCGCTGCGGCGGCGGGTCTGGAACGTCGTCAACTCCGAGCGCCTGGGCACGGTGACGGCGCTGCTAGAGCGCATCCTTCACGATCCGGCGTGCATGGAGCGGTTCCTGGCCCAGCTCACGGTGAACGTGACGGCGATGTTCCGCGATCCGACTTTCTATGTCGCGTTTCGCGAGCAGGTGGTGCCGCTGCTGCGCGCCTACCCGTTCATCCGCATCTGGCACGCCGGCTGCTCGACCGGTGAAGAGGTCTACTCGATGGCGATCCTCCTGCAGGAGGAGGACCTGTACCCCCGCTGCCGCATCTACGCCACCGACCTGAACGAGATCGCGCTGAAGTCGGCGCGCGACGGGATCTACCCGGTCGAGAGCATGAAGGAGTTCGCCCACAACTACACGGCCGCCGGGGGCAAGGCGAACCTGTCTGACTACTACACCGCGGCGAGCTATGATCACGTGATCTTCCGCCAGTCCCTGCGCAAGCACGTGGTGTTCTCGCACCACAACCTGGCGACCGACGGCTCGTTCAACGAGTTCAACGTCATCCTCTGCCGCAACGTAATGATCTACTTCAACCCCAAGCTGCAGACGCGCGTGCACAACCTCTTTTATGAGAGCCTGCGCCGCTTCGGCATCCTGGTGCTCGGCCACAAGGAGTCCCTCAAGGGGACCGTCCATGAAGAGAACTATGAACCGCTCGACAGCCGCGAGCGCATCTACCGGAGGCGCGACTGATGGCCGCGGAGCTCGCCGTGATCGGGACTTCGCTCGGCGGACTCGCCGCGCTGCAGGTGCTGCTCGGGCACCTGGACCCGGGTCTGGTGCTGCCGGTGGCGGTGGTCCAGCATCGAAGCAGTGAATCGGACGAGGCGCTGCTGACCCTGCTACGCAGCTACTGTCCGCTGCCGGTCGAGGAGCCGGAAGACAAGCAGCCAATCGAGGCCGGACATATCTACCTGGCGCCGGCCGGCTACCACCTGCTGGTAGACGGTGCGAGCTTTGCCCTCACCACCGACGCGCCGGTCTGCCACGCCCGCCCGTCGATCGATGTGCTCTTCGAGTCCGCCGCCATCGCCTACTGCGAGCGCCTGGTAGGCGTCGTCCTCACCGGTGCCAGCCGCGACGGCGCCGAAGGAGCGCGCTCGATCAAGGAGCGCGGCGGCCGGCTGGTAGTGCAGGATCCGCAGACCGCGGAGAACAGCATCATGCCGCTGGCGGCGCTAAGCACCGCGGCGGCGGATGAGGTCCTCGGTCTTTCCGACATCGCGGCGTTTCTGAACCGCTGCGCGCTCGCTCGCTGAGCAGTCTCACACCGGCTCCTCTTTAGGTGATGCGGCGGCTGTGTCAGCGCGGCCACTACAGATGTACCGCGATTTTGTCCCGAAATTATTCCCGAGTGAACAGCGCGTGTACCCCGTGTACCTTCGCCAGCTTGCGCGCCGCGCCATTGACTAGCCCGTGCGGTCAAATCGCGCAACAATGGGGGGCGCCAAAACCCCATGACGATCGATATCGAAAAGACCGACGACGGCGAGCCGACGCGGCCGCCCATGCCGGTGACGCCGGCGCTGCTCCTTCTGTATGTGGGCGGGAACATCCTGGCGCCGCCGCGCACGCTCAGGCTCGCCGCCGGCTCGACTGTGTTTGGCCGCTCGGTGGCGGAGTCGGGCGGGGTGTCGCTGGACGACAAGCGGACCTCGCGGGTGCACGCGGCGGTGCAGTGCGATCCGCGCGGCCAGCTGCACATCGTCGACGCCGGAAGTCACAACGGCACCTTCGTCAACGGCGAGCGAGTGAAGCAGGCCGTCCTCCTCGATGGCGATGTGGTGCGGCTGGGCGACAGCTTGCTCATGGTGCGCTTCCTGCGCGGCCGGATAGCCGACACCCCATGCAGCTACCTCGTCGGGTGCTCGGCCGCCGCCGCCCAGCTGCGCACCACCCTGGCGGGCGTCGCCCCGTCGAACATCTCGGTCCTGCTTCTGGGCGAGACCGGCACCGGCAAGGAGGTCGCCGCCCGCTTCCTGCACGAGCGCAGCGGCCGCGCCGGACCGCTGGTCACCGTCAACTGCAGCGCCCTGCCCGAGACCCTCGCCGAGAGCACCCTGTTTGGTCACGTGCGCGGGGCGTTCACCGGCGCGACGGCGCAGCCCGGCTTCTTCCGCGCCGCCAGCCGCGGCACCCTGCTCTTTGATGAAGTGGGCGAGCTGCCGCTCACCATCCAGCCCAAGCTGCTGCGTGTCCTAGAGGAGCGCCTGGTCTACCCGGTCGGCTCGGTGACCGGTCAGCCCGTCGACGCGCGGCTCTTGTTCGCGACCAACCGCCAGCTCCTGCCGGCGGTGTCGGCAGGCGCCTTCCGCGCCGATCTGTACGCCCGCATCGCCGAGCTGTGCATCGAGCTGCCGCCGCTGCGCCTGCGCCGCGAGGACATCTTCCTGCTCCTCCAGCACGCGCTCGCCGAAGGACCTCCGGTGCAGCTGTCGGCGACCCTGGCCGAGGCGCTGCTCTTGCACGACTGGCCGTTCAACATCCGCGAGCTGTGCAAGCTGGCCTCCGAGCTCACCGCCACCGGCGACGTCGAGGCAATCACCGCCCGGCTGCGCCGCAGCGCGCCCGATCCGCTGACGCCGTCCGATGTCGCCCTCGAAGTGCGGGCGCCCGATCGCGAGCAGATCGTCGTCCTCCTACGCTCCCACCACGGCAACATCGCCGCCGTCGCCCGCAAGCTCAAGTGCCCGCGCAAGTACGTGTACCGCTGGATCGAGCAGTACGAGCTGGATCTA
This sequence comes from Pseudomonadota bacterium, assembly GCA_035437965.1. Lineage (GTDB taxonomy): Bacteria > Myxococcota_A > Polyangia > Palsa-1104 > JAEUJZ01 > CALFML01. The sequence goes on along the minus strand of DAOMZC010000089.1, from coordinate 6,138 downwards.
AGCGCCTACCGCGACTGACTCCTCCCACCACGCCGTCCGGCGGATGGCGTCGAACTGGGTGGCACTGCGATTGCTACCGCTGTCGCGGCAAGCACCACAGGGGGGAATGTCCATGAGGAACCATGCATTGTTGGGTCGCATCGCTGCGCTGGGGCTCTGCTTTATGGCTGCGGCCGGGGTCCTACTTGGGCCGGCGCGTCCGGCCCGGGCCGCGCTGACCCAGCGCTTCGCTACAGATGATCGCGCCAACTTCGTCGTCTTCGGCAACACCACCGGCCTTGACTGCCGGGACTCGATTACCGAGAAGCCCCTGGTCGGCGATGCGCCGCTTGGTCCGCTCGGGCTGTTCAACTGCCGGGGGCTGCTGCCCGATGTGACGCGCGGCGATGACGTCCTGTGGCGCTCGGACGAGCCGCAGAACGGACGCGCCCTCGCCTCCCCGCTCATCACCCCCCTTTCGGCGCGCAGCACCGCCGTCCTGTCCCTGCCCGCGGGCGCCAAGGTGCTGTACGCGCGGCTTTACTGGGCGGCCCAGCGGATACCGCTTCTCAGCTTCGGCAGCGACGTCGTGGTCGAGCGCCCGGGCAGCTTCCGGGCTCCCGTCAATGCCGACCGGTTGCGCGGCTCCAGCACCTTCCTCCTCAACCTGGTCTCTTACTACCAGAGCAGCGCCGACATCACCAGACTCGTGCAGACCTACGGCTCCGGCGCCTACCGCATCAGCGGCATCGAGAGCGAGAACCTCATCAACCAGCAGCTCAACACCCTGTTCATCGGCTGGAACATCGTCGTGTTCTACACCCTGGGCAGCGAGCCGCCGCGCAACCTGGCGCTCTTTGACGGCTTCGATCGGGTGAGCGCGTTCGACGGCCGGCCCAACACCAACCTCACCGTGGGCGGCCTGACTACCCCCGCCGGCGTGGTGAACGCCCGGTTGGGAGTCGTCGCGTGGGCGGGCAACTCCGACATCACCGGCGATCAGCTGCTGGTAAACGGGACCGCGATCAGCAACACCTACAACCCCGTCAACAACTTCTTCAATCGCACCAGCACGGTCCTGGGCGGACTCGGACCGCGGACCGGCGACCTGCCGCAGTTCTCCGGGCGGCCGGGCTCGATCAGCGGCATCGACATCGACGTGGTCGACATCAGCAGCGCCATCCCCAGCGGCGCCACCCAGTTCACGGTCCAGGCCAACACCACCGCGGACGAGTTCTTCATCGGCTCGGTGGCGACGGCAGTGACCACCGTGCGGCCGGTGCTTGGCGGCACCACCAAGACGGTCACCAACCTGACGCGGCAGGACGGCCGCAACCTGCCCGGGGATCAGCTTGAGTACACGATCGCGGCGCAGAACACCGGCAATGATCCGGCGACCCGGGTTCAGGTCAGCGATGTAGTGCCGGCCAATACGACCTACGTCGCCGGCTCGATTCAGGTCCTCAGCGGCGCCAACCAGGGCGCCAAGACCGACGTCGCCAGCGACGACCAGGCAGAGTACGTCGCCGCCACGCGCACCGTGACGGTGCGGCTCGGCACCGGCGCCAACGCGACCACCGGCGGCGCGCTGGCGGTAAATGAGGCCACCTCCTTCCGCTTCCGCGTGACGATCAACCAGGGAGCCAGCGGCACCGTGAGCAACCAGGCGACCATCTCCGCCATCGGCCAGACCGCCGCCGGCCAGGGCACGACGACCCCCGTGATGTGGCCCTCGGGCAACGGCCAGAACCCGGGCCAGCCGACGGTAATCACCATCACCACCTGCAGCAGCAACGCCGACTGTACGCCCGCCGCCCCGATCTGCGACACCACCGCGGTCCCGCCGCAGTGCGTCTGCCGCAACAACAGCGACTGCGCGAGCGGCATGCTGTGCAGCCCCGTCACCCGCCAGTGCGTCGAGTGTCTCCCCGGCATGACCGGCAACTGCAACCCGGGCACCGTGGGCGGAATCTGCCTGCCCAGCATGGTCTGCGGCTGCGCCACCAGCGCCGACTGCAACGGCCGCGCCTGCGACCCCGCCACCGGAATGTGTGCCGGCGCCGCCGCCGATCTGAGCCTGATGCTGACCCGCAATCCCGGCGGCACCCTGGTCGCCCCCGGCACGCCGCTCACCTACCAGCTCACCGTGACCAATAAGGGGGCGGCGCCGATTGCCGGCTCGCAGCTTGCCACGAGCATCGTGCCGGCCGCGGGGACCGCCTGGACCTGCACCAGCAGCGGCGGCGCGCAGTGCCCGGCCGCCTCGGGCACCGCGGCGATTGTCAGCCTGCCGAGCATCCCGGCCGGCGGCGCCCTGATGTTTACCTATATGACCACGGCGCCGAGCGATCCGGCCAGCAGCGCCCTGGAGTTCACCTCGACGATCACGCCGCCGCGCGGCTACACCGACACCAACCCGGCGGACAACACGGTGACCGACAGCGTGCTGGTCGGCATGCTGCAGCCCGGCCCCGATCTGTCGGTCGAAGTGGTCGAGACCCGGTCGCCCACCGACCCCGCAGTCACCTACATGATCAACGTGACCAACAACGGTCCGGGGACCGCCCCGGGCGCGACCGTGACCTACCAGGTTCCCGCCGGGACGACCGTGGACATCCTCGGCGGCGAGGGGTGGACGTGCGCTCAGCAGGGGTCTGTGGTGACCTGCATGCGGGACACGCCGATCACCGAAGGCCAGACGACCTCGGTGCAGCTGGTGGTGCATCCCAATGAAGGGCAGACCGCGATTCCCCTCCAGGTCGAGGTCACCGGGACGGACCCGAGCGGCACGCCGCTGCTGGATCCGAACCCCGCGGACAACAAGGTCGATCGCATCACCAACCTCGATCGCTTCCACCTGACCGGTGGTGGACTCAGCATCGGCTGCTCGTTCGCGTCGCGCCCGGCGACCGCTGACACCGCCGCCGCGGGCGCCGCGCTCCTCCTTATGACCGCGCTCGTAGTCTCGAGCCGCCGTCGCCGTCAGCGCATCTGAGCTTCTGCCCGACCTCGCTACGCCCAGGGGATCACGGACAACAGCCGCGGGTCCCCTGCCCCATCTCTTACATCTCCCAATTAGGAGTGATTTAGATGCAGTCCAAACCGAACTTGCGCGCCCCGTTCCGGGCGGGGATCTTGGCCGCCGCGCTGGGAGCGCTGCTCGCCAGCTCCAGCGCCCGCGCCCAGAACCAGGGCTTCACCGTCAACCGCTACGAACCCACAGCCGCCGGTGAGTGGTCCTTCTGGGTCGACCACCCGTGGTACTCGCGGACCCGCTACTTCGCCGCCGGCCTCACCCTCAACTACGGTCACAATCCGCTGGTGTTCGGACGCGAAGGCAGCGACGGATTCACCCAGACCGCCACCGTCATCGAGCACCAGCTGCTCGGGCACCTGGACGTGGCGGGCTCGTTCCTCGACCGCGTCACCTTGAACCTGTCGCTGCCGATCACGCTGCTGGAGCGCGGCAACGCCACCGCCACCATCACGCCGACGAGCGGCACGGTCGGCGATCCGCGCCTCGGCTTCATGGTGCGCCTGTGGGGGCAGCCGGACGAGAGTCCGATCTCGATCAACCTGGGAGCCAACTTCTTCATTCCGCTGCGCGGCTTCACGGGGGACTCGTCTGCGGTGACTCCGACCTCCAGTGACTCCGCAGTCCGCATCTTGCCCCGCCTGGTGCTCGCCGGGCTCGGACACCGCATCCGCTGGTCAGCGGTCGCCGGCTTCCTCTTTCGCCCCGAGGCGATCATCGGCGGCAGCGCGATGGGCATCGGCACCGGCTCGGAGATTCAGCTGGGCGTGCTGGTCAACTACGCGGACAAAGTGCGTCGTTTCGCCGTCGGTCCCGAGCTGCTGCTGAGCACCCTGGTCACCGGCGGCCAGACCTTCGGTCGCGACTCGACGAGCATCGAGGTCCTGCTGGGCGGTCACTACAACATCGCCAGCCAGGTGCAGGTCGGCCTGGCGGCGGGACTGGGCGCCCTGCGCCAGCCCGGTACCCCCGACGCGCGCGTGCTGTTGCGCCTCGCCTACGCGCCGATCCGCCGCCTGGACGGGCCGAGCGATCGCGATCATGACGGCATTACCGACAAAGAGGACGCATGTCCCGATGAGCCGGGCGTGCGCTCTGATGATCCGAGCCTGAACGGCTGCCCGCTGCGCGACCGCGACCGCGATGGAGTACTGGATCGCGACGACCTGTGCCCGGATGTCCACAAGGGTCCGCACCCCGATCCGCAGCGGCTCGGCTGCCCGCTGGGCGATCGCGACGGCGACGGCGTCTCGGACCGCGATGATCTGTGCCCCGACATCCACAAGGGCCCACACCCGGATCCGCAGCGGCTCGGCTGCCCGCTTTCCGATCGTGACAGCGATGGCGTCTTCGATCGCGATGATCTGTGTCCGGATGTTCCGCAGGGTGAGGTTCCGGATCCGCTGCGCCCAGGCTGTCCCGCGGGCGATCGCGATAAGGACGGCTGGCTCGATCCCAAGGATCAGTGCCCGGATGTACCTGCCGGCATCCATCCCGACCCGCAGCGCCCGGGGTGCCCGGATCCGGATCGCGATGGGGACTCCGTGCCCGACCGGGTCGACGCGTGCCCGGACAAGCCCGGGGCGCCGCACCCCGATCCGAAGAAGAACGGCTGCCCGAGTCTGGTGACGATCAAGGACGGCAAGCTGTCGATCCTCAAGCCGGTCTTTTTCGCCACCAATCAGGACGTCATCCTGCCGCAGAGCTTCCCGGTCCTTCAGGCGGTGACCGACGCGGTCCAGGCGACGCCGGAGATTCGCCGCATCGCCATCGAGGGTCACACCGACAACCGCGGCAGTGTCGAGCACAACACCGACCTCAGCGACCGCCGCGCCCGCAGCGTCGTGCGCTGGCTGACCGAGCACGGCATCGCCGCCGAGCGGCTGAGCGGCAAGGGCTACGGACCCAGCCGGCCGATCGCCGACAACCGCACCGCGCCCGGTCGCGCCGCCAACCGCCGCGTCGAGTTCGTGATCGTCGATCCGCCGACGCTGCGGCCGGCCGAGCCGGTGCAGGCGCCGGTGGTCATCGACCGCGATCCGAGCAAGCCCGCCGCCCGCCCCCGCCGCTCGCCCGCGGCTCCGAAGTAGCGCTGACCTGCGTGCTCCCAGGCGCTCCCAATCACTCCTAAAATGGGCGATTGGGAGCGCCGCTCCCGCCGATTACAGATTGAGGTTCAGGTTGATGCCGGCGCGGTCGCTGAGCAGGACTTCGCTGGGCGCGGCGCCGATGCGGTGCACCAGACACAGATCGGCGACGTTCATCGGGCTGGGCTGCGGGAGCAGCTCGAACTGCGCCTTGCAGCTTCCGGTCAGGATGTTGGCCAGCGAGAGCCAGCGCTCGCGGGACAGGCAGTAGGCGCCCTGCGGCGTCCACGCCGCCTCGAACAAGAGGCTCAGGCTCTGGCTGGGAGCGTTTATTCCCAGCCGATCATACAGGTCGATCTGCGTCCCTTCTTCGGTCTTGCTCTCTCCGCTGCCGCAGTAGTCGGCGCGGGCCATGCGCGTGCACGCCTGGTGGTAGCCGGCGAGGTTCTCGCCGTTCCGGCTCGACCACGGGCGGTAGCCCCAGCGTACGCACTTGGCGACGGCGCCGCTGGTGCAGTAAAAAGACAGGCTGCCGTCGGCGTGGGCGACTCCGTTTTTGTCCCAGCTGCCGCGCAAGGGAATCGCCGCCGCCCTCCCTTCGGAGTCCGGAATACACAGGTTGCTCGCTACTCCGGTGTGCGGAGAGATGGCCATCAAAGTATAAAGTTCAGTCTCGCCGCTCGGGTCCAGAGGGTCGGACTCGACCTTGGTAACGGCGACCTCGCCGCGCGCTCCCTGGTCGTCGATGATGCTCAGCGCCGCCCCGGCAAAGCTCGTCCCGGCGCGCGGCTGCCCGCCGGCGATGCCGACGAGGCTCCCGGCGCTGACGGCGAGGCCGCTGACGCTCTGGCAGCCGAAGCGGGCGCCCTGAACGACGAAGGCGGAGCCGGTCAGTCCCTGGAGCTGCTGGCCCTGCCGGACGCGGTAGGAAGGAGTCAATGAAGCAGACTGCGGGCAGCTGTCAAGAAGGATGGTTGCGGCAGTGGGGCCAGAAATCGTCTCGGCTTCTCCGCAGGCAGCAAACACTAGGGATAGGGC
>DAOMZC010000088.1:0-12837 GCA_035437965.1 Pseudomonadota bacterium | reverse complement strand
GCTGGCGCCGCTGATGGTCAGCTCGCTCGCGCTGTCGAGCTACCTGCTGCCGTGGCTGGTGTGGACCTCGGCCACGCTGGGGCTGAACCTCATCATCGGCTGGGCCGGGCAGTTCCACTTCGGGTACGCGGCGGTGGTGGCGGCACCGGCCGTGGCGGGACCCGCGCGGCCGGCGGTTCCAACAGCTCGGGCACCACGAGCAGCGGATCTGTCAGCTCGCTGCGCATCCACGAATCAATGAGCGCGGCGGCGACCGCCGGATCGCTGACCACCCGCTCGGTCTCGGTCAGCTCCTGATGAATGCTGACGACCAGGCCGCGCGGGGTGGGCGCGACGCGGATGAAGGTCTGCGGACAGCCGGCCGGCGGCTGGGTGGCGATTCCATGGCTGCGCAGCGCCTGCGCGATCGCAGTGGTCAGCGCCGCCTCGCCTTCCAGCTGAGCCGCGATCGGGCAGACCGGCGCCGCGGCGCGATCGGCCAGCGCAGCCGCAGCCGCTGCCCCTGACATAGAGGTAGACAGAAGGCCGAGCAGCACCCCGATCTTTGTCACACTACGACTCGCCGATCATAAGATATGTATTGAGTGCCCGGCGCGCCGGAATTCCTTCGCGCCCACAGGCGGCTCTGTGGGGCTTGGCAAGAGCTCGGCTGCAGGTGGGAGATGTCGGCCTATTTCATCCGCTTCTTGGCCCGCGTATTCAGTTGATCGCTGCGAAGGACTGGGCCGGTCGCAGGCGCCCGGAGAGCTGCTTCAGAACAGAAGCGCGCGGTCAAGGGCGCTGCGCGCCAGCCCGATGCCGCCGCGCGATTTCGCCATGGCCTCATAGATAAGCCCGACGAGCATGCCGGTCAGGAGGTGGCTGCAGAGCTCACTTTGGCTCGCTTCCCGGCGCAGGAATCGCTTGAGCAGCGAGCCCCGGGCGTGCTCGTTGTGCGCCACCGCCGCCGCGGGGTCGAGGTCCGCGAGAGTGAGCTTCTCAAAGGCCGGCTCGCTGAAGAAGTGCTTGTTACGGAAGAGCAGAATATCGAAATGGTCCACCTCGCCCACTCCCGCGCCGGCCGGCTCGCGCGTGGAGCGGGACTGGTAGCTGTGGACCTGAATGTTCAACAGGCTCGCCAGCTTGAGGTCGACCCGCTCGTGCCGCACCCGGCCGATTCCTTTGTAGGGATTGGTTACCGTCACCGCGGGGTCGCGGTCGGAGAGCGAGTTCTGTAGGAGCGCCAGCTCGGCGACGCAGACCGTGTGCGCTTCGTTCTTGAAGTCCAGGAGGGCCAGCGTGTCGTGCTCGCCGTAGGTCGACCGGTCCAGCGCCGGTGCGCACCGCTTGTCTGGCGGCAGCAGCGGGTGGCCTTCCCACACCGCGAGGGAGTCGGAAGGGAATGTCGCCTTGGCGGCGACCTCGACGCTCGATACGCGGAAGTCGCGCAGCGTGGGATCGAGCAGGAAGGCCAGCAAGTCGATGAAGTGGTAACCGGAGTGCAGGAGCTTGCCGAAGCCGAACTTGTAGGGGTGGTGGTCGCGCTCCCACTCGCTCGGCAGGACCCACATGCCGTCGGCGTGCTGGATGTGCAGCGAGGTCACCGGCACGCCGAAGCGCGCCAGGCACGCCTGCACGGTCGCGCGGACGAAGCGATAGCCGGCGTGGTCGCGCCGCTGCGCCTGCACCACGAAGTCGATACCGGCGGCGCGGGCGCGCTCGGCGAGCGTCACCAGGTCCTTTACGTACTCGGCGCCCGCCGCCTCATCCTGGGCGAGTCCGTCCCGGGCGAAGACCGGCTTGTCGACGAAGATCGAGGTCCCGGTCTGGCAGGCGAAGGTGAAGTAGGCGGCGCGCTGGCGCGGGTCGCAGGCGAGCAGCATGGCATCGAACGGCGCCCGCTCATGGAGCCGCCGGAGCTCGCCGAGGATGTACGCCTCATCGTGCGCCCGCGCGTCGGAAAGCAGCGTCAACGCCGGCGCGGTAAGCCCCTGGGCCGCCAGCATCCGCGCCACCCGGTCGCCGCGCGAGCCGAGCTCCACGACGCCCACCACCACGACCTCGCCGCACCGCTGGAGCTCGCCGAGCAGCGGGAGGTAGATCCGCTCCGCGTGCAGCCCGGCGCCAACCAGGAGGAGCTTTCTTTGGCCGGTAGCGATGACCTGTCTCCCTACAACAGAAAGCGCGCGAGGCGGTACATGAGGCCGAGCTTGGCCGCAGACACCTGCACCGCGATGCCGTGCGCGGCCTGCAGGAAGCGGGTGTATTCACGGACGAAATCAGCGGCGAGGTCGCGTGCCTCGCCCGTGTCCGCGCGGTCTTGCTCGCTGCGGTCGGCGTTGTGATTGAGCGACCAGCACGCGATGCCGAGGTCCCAGTGGATGTCGGCCTGACCGATGCCGGAGAGGTCCAGGCAGCCCGTGATGTCGCGGGTGCGGGTCGACCAGATGAAGTTCGGTGCGCACGGGTCGCCGTGGCTCGGCCGCACCTCATCAAAGGTCGTGGCTTGAAACAGCGGCGCAAGCTCTGCAAGCTCGCGCGCGGGCGCAAGCGGCCCGGTGACGCCGTACTTGGCGGAGAACGAGCGGGCGGAGATCGCCCCATCGGCCAGGCGCTGCTTGGCCGCGGCGATGAGCTCGCGCGGGCCGCGCGTGGGAAAGATCTCGGGCGTCCTCGGCACGAAGGCGTGAATCCTGGCCAGCGCGCGCGCCCACTGCTGGACCAGCAGCGGCTGCGGCGCCAGGCGCTTGGCGAACACCTCCTTCAAGGTGATTCCGGGAACCCGCCTGGAGATGATGCAGTTTACCGCGGGACCCATGCTGAAGTGCGACACGACCGGCGGGGTAGCCAGCGGAAACCCCTCCCGCTGCATCGCCGCGAGGAGCGGACCCTCGCAGGACGCCGGCTTGCGCGTCTCCGGCTCCCAGACGACCTTGAGATAGAGCTCGTCGGCGTCGTCGCCCTCATCCGGGCGCGAGTCCGCAGGGCCGGCGTCCTGGTCGCCCGCGGCGCCGCGCCGGACGAAGCGATAGACCCGGTGTTTCTTGCTCAGGTTGAGCTTCGTCGGCGTGTACCCCGCAAGCGTCGCCAGCTCGGCGGGCGGAACGAAGGCGAAGATCAGATCGAAGAGGCGGGCCGCGATGACGCGCTCGATGGATTTCGCGGTCGCCTCGATGTCGCCGTTGGCGTCGATCTCATCGAGGACCCCGCGCTTGCGATAGTGCTCGATGAGCGGGTAGGTGTCCTGGCTGAAGTCGTGCATGCGCGCCGGCAGATCCAGCGGCGGTCGGTCGCTGACGTCACGCGCCGCGAGGCGGGCCTGCTGCTGTTCCGCGGACACTTTCAAGTAGATGGCCGACAGGAGCAGCCACCTATTGGTCTCCAGCTGCGTCGACTGCGACCGCATGCGCGGGTAGCCGTCGAGGAGCAGCAGGTCCGCGGACGACCCCGGGAGGTGTTCCTGGAAGATGCGCCGACTGAGCTCGTCGGGCAGCCACCGCGTTGCCGCGACTGCGGTGTCAGGCGCGGCGCTCCTGGCTTCGCGGTAAGCCGTCAGCGCCTGCGCCAGGTCCGAGGTTCCGCCCCGCAGCGCCCGCACGCACTGACCGAAGTTCAGCGCGCTAAAGCCGTGCCGCTCGGCAAGGAGCGCCAGCTGGGTGCTCTTGCCCGCCCCCGGCACCCCCAGGAGCAGGACCGCTTTCTGCGTCACTGCGGGCGGGCCGAACAAGAGCCGTCGCAGGTTGTAGTCGCGGTCCTCGTAGATCACGTCCGTGCGGACGATATACTTCTTGCGCGCTGTGACCTGCAGCGGCTCGGTGCCGTGCAGCGGGTTGAGCGGCCCATAATGGTGAAACAGCAGCGCCGCGCCTGCCTTTGGCTTGATGCGGACCGGACGGGGGGTCGTGCTCCCCGGAAAGAACGTGGTCTCGCCCCCTACGAAGTCGCCTGCGGAGTCGCCCGGGGAGTCGCCTTGGAAGCCGCCTTGGATGCCATCGTTCAGGTAGATGATGAGGCTGAGCAGGGTCCGCTTGCCGGGGCCGAACTCATGGCCCGAGTCGTAGTGGGGAAGGAACGCCTCGCCCGTGGCGTAGCTGTTGATGCGCCACTTCGCGTTCAAGAAGTTCCCGTCCGCCGGCAGCTGCCACGTATCGCCGATTGCGCTGAGGTCGACGCGAGCTAAAAGGGGCGCGAGTCGCTCTTGCAGCCCCCGGGTCAGCTCGGCTCCCGGCTCGTAAAGCGCGCGCGAGTTGTTCCTGATGGGAGGGCCGCTGCGCCTGCTCTTCTTGGGCCTGAGCCCGATGGCCTCGGCGGCGCGGATGAGCAGCTCACACTCGGCGGTCGCGAGGAGCCCGTCGATAAGGAAAGCCTGGGGCACACCTTCTATAGGCAGCATGTGAAGCTTGACGATGCCTCATAGTACAACGCCCAAGTGAACAAAGGCAGCAAGATCCTGCCCGCTCCCGGGAGCTCCCCGGCCGCAAGCGGTGTTACGGCGGCGTGGTCTTTAGCGCCTCATTAGAGCTTCCTGCAGGAAGCGCCGTAACTCTTCGAGGATGGTCTTTTTGTCGGTCCGCACGTACTGCGATAGGAGGATATGGTTCCCGTCCGCAATCGCTACCTGGCGGGACAGCGGGTGCGGATGGCCGCCGTTGGTCTTGGCGAAGTAGTCGCGCATTGCCGACACGCTGACGACCGAGTCCTGATGTCGCGGATCAGCGTAGTAATAAAGCAGCGCCAGCGGCGCGCGCACGGCAGCGGCGGTGTCGTCCACCGCGATGACGCGGCGCAGATCGTCGAGCGGGAGCATGGCGCGGAAGCGCTGATGGGTGAGCCAGTGATCTTCATATCCTGGCTGCTTGCGCTGCTCGGGATCGGTGCGCCAGGAAGCATCGCGGATAGGTCCAAGCAGCGCTTCGATGATCGGCATTCCCGCCCGCCGCGACAAAAGGGCCGCCGCCGGGTCGGCGAAGGCGAGCAAGGGGCTGGCGAGAATCAGCGCGGCGACGTCTTCGGGGTGACGCGCCGCGAGCCAGCTGCACAAAAGCCCACCCGTAGACGAGCCGATGAGCACGAGCTTTTCGCCGAGCGGTCGCACCTGATGGAAGTCCTCTTCGAGACGCGCGAAGTACTCTTCGGTGCGCACCGCGGCATGGGCGTCGATGGAGCCGCCATGACCGGGCAGGCGGGTGTAGTACACGGTCGCCCCGAGCTCGCCGGCCAGAGCGTCGACCACCGCTTCTCCTTCGGCGCGCGAGGCCCCGAAGCCGTGGACGTACAGAATGACGACCGGCGCGCGGGCTGCGGCGCGCCGCGTCAGCCGCTCCTCATTGCCGGCCCGGACTCCCTCGCGGGCGGCGCGCTGCAGCTGCCGCTTGAGGTACGCCTCAATGGGCTCGCTCGGCTCGGCCGCATGACCGGTCGGCGGCAGCGGCAGCGGTCGTGACGGGACAAGACACAGCGCGCCTGCCAGGAGCAGCGCCCCGACGCCTACCGCGAGCCGGCGCAGCATCGGCAGAGCGCGCCGGTGTTCCGGGGCCGCGGAGCCTTTTGCGAGCAGCTGCAAGCTAGCATCTACCAGGCCGGGTGACGCCATTGCGCAGACAGTACCGCACCGGCGGAGTCGACCCCTCGGTGAGGCTGATCGTCAGGTCGCACAGAGCTGCCGGCTCCGTAAGTCGATTGCTGAACAGGCTGATCGTGTCGGCCCGGCGGTCGCCGGCTCGCGCGTCCGAGAGGTCTCTGCGGAAGGCCTCGGTCGTGTCGGTCTGGGAACCGCACAGGGCGTTGACCTTAACCGTCGGCGCGATGGACTTCATATCACTGAGGACTTCGATCTCCATACTGACTATCAGGTAGTTGCCGAAGGTATCGACCCCCGGCCGAGCGCTGACCGAGAGGTACCGCACCGCAGGCCGACCGTCCTGTCGACCGGGCTGTGCGGGCCCGATGTTCTCTTCGTACCGTTCCACCCGCCTTTCCTCGCGCCGGTCTCCGGTGACTCTTATGCGCGAGGTCGTGGTGTGTCTGGTCGCAGTCCCGCGGGTCGTCTCGTCATCGGGCGCGCTGCGATCGAAGCCTTTTTTGAACTGGTCGGCCAGGCCGACGACCACGTTGGCGCCGACCCCCACCGCGCAGCCGACCGCCTCGGCGCAGCTGTCGGCCACGTCGGTGCAGCGCAGGATCTTCTTGCCGACGTCGATCTTGGCCTCCTGGCTGGCGGCGTTGATGGTCTCGGCACAGTCGCGTAGATCATCACTTGTGAGCTCGGCGCCGCACAGGCTCGAGAGCTTGCTGCACGCCTTGGATGCCGACGAAGAACAGGAGCTTGCGAGCAGGCAGAGAGCCGCGCAGGCGAGCATGCCACCGGCGGACGTGACTTTAAACATCAGGATCAGGTTATCGGGGCTGCCACCCCAGGTCAATGAGCACTCGTTCAGGCCGAGGGCAGCTCGCTCAGCGACCGGACAGCAGGTACTCCAAGGCCGCATCTTCTTTGTGAAAGCCGCGCACGTGGCTATTGCCGTGGCGGGCGATGTGCTGCACGTGCAGCGCGCCCACCGCCGTCAGGACCAGGACCGCGGCACGCTGGAAGCGCGCCATGTGCTCCGCCATCACCGGGATGGTGAGGCGCTCGAACTCGCGGTCGTGGCGGCTCGGCGCCTCGCGCTGGTCGAACAGGCCCAGGCGCGCCGCTTTCTTGGCCTGCCAGATGGCGATCTGCTGATGCGTCCTTATGTGATCTTCAGCGTCGATAGCCGGCTCTGCCGAGCGATTCATGCGCAGCAGGCTGTGCTCGGAATCAAAGTAGATCGTGAGCAGGCGATCGCTAAAAACTCTCTGCATGGACGCACCGCCATCTTATCGCCCCGCAACACGGCGCCGCCAGTCGTAAGTCCCGCTGCTCGCGGCTCCAGGGGCAGCGGGTTTGTTCCGCGCCGATCGTTTCCCACCGTAAGAGAAATCGGCCGGCCATCAGGGTCCGCTAATGTCGCGCCGCAGCCCGCCCGCTGGACCGCGCCAGCGAGAACGAGCTGCTCACCAAGCTGTGGGCCGAGGGGGCGGGAGTACGGTAGGCGCGGCAGCTCATCCGGCGTTATGCTTGTAGCGTCTGCGCCACAACCCCAGCCCCGATCGCCCAGACGGAGCTTAGCCGGAGGAAACCATGTCCAAAGGGAAAGAGTCGCCCCGAAGCCATTTCGACAGCATCGACACCGACCGCGACAACCGGGTCAGCGTGCCCGAGCTGACCGGCTATATTACGAACCACTTCCGGATAAGCTACGGCGAAGCCGTCGAGCTGATCAGCCGCATGGATCAGGACGGGGACGGCTTCGTCTCGTTTGCCGACTTCGAGCCGCACTTCAACGACACGTTGAAGAGCCTGCAGTGAGAGACCGCGGTTCGCCGCAGCCCGCGCTGCCCCGCTAAGATTGCGATAAGCCCGCCCGGTTGCTTCACTTTCTCTGCGCTCATTGCGATGGAAGTAAGAGCGGCTTTTCCGCGCCCAGCCGCAGGTCAGCCAGGAGCTCGGCGCGCAGCTGGTCACGCTGCGCGGGATCGGTGGCTCGCAGAATGGCCGCAGGGTGGTGGGTACACAGAAGCTCGGGAGCCCACTTGCTGGTCTGTAGGGCGCCGCGCAGCTCGGCGACCCGCGCCTGCGGACCCAGTAGCGCGCGCGTCGCCGTATTGCCCAGGCAGAGGATGCGCGCCGGCCGCACCGCCTGGATCTCGGCCTCGAGCCAGGGCCGACAGGCGACGACATGCCGCTGCGCCGGCGTTACGTGCAGGCGGCGCTGCCCTTCGCTGCGGTAGCGGAAGTGCTTGACCGCGTTGGTCAGATATAGAGCCTGCCGGTCGATACCGGCTTCGCGACACAGCTCGTCCAAGAGCTGGCCCGCCGGTCCGCAGAATGGAAGGCCGCTGCGATCCTCAAAGTCACCCGGCTGCTCGCCGATTACCATGAGCCGAGCGTCCGCGCGACCGGCGCCGAACACGGCCTGCGTGGCCGCCGAGCAGAGCTCGCAGCCCGTGCAGCTCTGCACCGCTTCGCGCAATAACGGCAGCGTTCTTATGGCGGGCAGGTGCTCGCTCGCGCTGCGCTGCCCCTGGCCGCGGCGTATCATGGCTTCGACGCGCGCCGGGGCCTCGCGTAGTAGTGTCGCGATGTCCTGCGCCTCCGGTAGCGTGAGCCAGTGCCGCACCGGCATCTCGCGCTTGGTGGCGCGCAGGTTGATGCGCGCGGGGTTGAACACCGCGCCGTAGTACGTTCGCCATAGCTCATCGAGAGCGTCGCCGTCCGTTGGCGGCTGGCTGACGCCCGGACCGAAACGCAGCGCCGTGCCGTCCCAGTCTGCTGTCGCGTCTGGGGTCATGATGGTCCAGCGCATCGCACCGAACCGCCGGGCAAAAAATGGCGCGGCCAGCGGCACGATAAGATGGTCCGGGCGATGCCAGGCGATGAAGTGCTCTGCCCCCTCGCGCTCAGAGCGGCGGAAGCGCACGAAGGCGTGCATCTTGTGCTCATCGCGGCGCACCGCCTGCTCCATGCGCAGCAGGCGGTGGATGAGCGGATCGGCCAGGTCGTCGAGGAGGCGCGGCTCGCTGCTGTGCAGCCGATGCAGCGCCTGGTACAGAAGATCCCAGCGCTCTGCATCGCGGTGATAGGAGACGAGCTGGGCCAGACGCATGAACGCCGCCGGCACGCGCAGCGCGGTCTGCTCTTTCATCATCACGGGTGGCGGCTCGGCGCCGAAGAGGTGACTCTGCGCGGCGGCGCTCCACAGCACCTCGGCAGGCGGCGCCTGCGCCGTCAAGAGGGTCCGCGCCGTCTGCCGCCAGTCCTCAAAGTTTGCCGGTGCCTGGACCTGGATCATCGTTCATCGCTCACAGCTCGCCGCTGCGCGCGGCGGTGGCGGCCTCGAACAGGTTGAGCTGGCGTGCTTCACTACGGCCCGCGCCGGGCGCGATACCTGCCCGCTGCAGCTCTGCCGATAGACCCAGGCTGTCGAGCCGTAGCGCCGCCGGGTTGTGATCCAGCGCCAGGACAAAGGGCGCGGCGCGGCGCAGTACTACCCCCAGCCGCCGCAGGTCCCCGAGCGCGAGCCGCCGCTGCGTCCGCGCCTTGAGGATCCGCTCGACACTACGCACGCCCGCTCCCGGAATGCGCAGGAGCGCCTCGCGAGGGGCGCGGTTTACGTCGAGCGGAAAGTACTCGCGGTGGCGCAGCGCCCAGGCGAGCTTGGGATCGATCATAAGGTCGAGGTTCTTGCTCTCGCCGCCCACCAGCTCGCCGGGAACGAAGCCGTAGTGGCGCACCAGCCAGTCCGCCTGATAGAGCCGGTGCTCGCGCCACAGCGGCGGCGACTTCGGCGGGAGCCGCGCATCGGCGTGCGGGATGGGACTATACGCCGAGTAATAGACCCGCCGCAGGCCATACTTTCGATACAGGTGCGCGGCCGTCGCCAGAATGCGGTCGTCGCCGGTGTCGGTGGCGCCGACGATGAGCTGCGTGCTCTGGCCCGCCGGAGCAAAGCTCGGCGCGGCGCGGCTGCGTTCCTGCCTGGCCTCGTCCACGCCTTCGCGGATCACCGACATGGCGGTGGTGATATCGGCGATCCGCTTCTCGGGCGCCAGCAGGCTCAGATCGGCAGCGGTCGGCAGCTCGATGTTGGCGCTCAGGCGGTCGGCGTAGCGTCCCGCGCGCGCCAGCAGCTCGGCCGCGGCGCCCGGCACCGCCTTGAGGTGGATGTAGCCGCCAAAGCCGTGGTCCTCACGCAGCGAGCGGGCGACTTCGACGAGCTGCTCCATCGTTTGATCCGCGCCGCGCGCGATGCCCGAGCTGAGAAACAGTCCTTCGATGTAGTTGCGGCGATAGAAATCGAGCGTGAGCTGTACGACCTCGGCCGGCCGGAAGGCGGCGCGCGGCGTGTCGCTGGACGCCCGATTTACGCAGTACTGACAGTCGAAGATGCAGTGGTTGGTGAGCAGAATCTTCAGCAGCGATACGCACCGCCCGTCGGGCGTGTAGCTGTGACAGATGCCCATGCCTTCGGTATTGCCCAGGCCCTGCGCTGAAGCCTTGCGCCGCGAACCGCTGCTCGCGCACGAGGCATCGTATTTGGCGGCGTCCGCCAGGACCGTAAGTTTGCGCCTGATGTCCATGGGAAAAATCCGCTTCGATTTCCCTAGCTTGGATGCCGACCCTGACTGCGCTACGCCACAGGTTTGTCAGTCTCCGACCCGCGCGTGGCCTGACTCCCGATCGGCGTCGCCGCCACCTACCTCCTGAAAGCGCGCACCGCCTCCACCCTCCGGTCCTCCAGTCCTGCAGCCCGCGATCCGCTCAGCAGGCTTGCGGGGGTGAGGAGGCACCGGCTAGGGTAGAGCTTGAGGAGTAGGCATGCCGCAGATCCAAGCCAACGGAATTTCGCTCGAATACGAGACGCTCGGGGACCCGGCGGCGCCGCCGGTGCTGCTGATCATGGGACTCGGCGCCCAGCTGATTCGCTGGCCGGAGGCGTTCTGTCAGGGGCTCATCGAAGGCGGATACCGCGTCGTCCGCTTTGACAACCGGGATGTCGGTCTGTCCACCAAGCTTTCGGGCAAGGTGCGGCTCGGCCCGATGGCGCTGCGGGCGACGCTCGGTCTGCCCGCCGCGCCGCCGCATACGCTGCCGTATACGCTGGATGATATGGCCGGGGATGCGCTCGGGCTCATGGATGCGCTACAGCTGCCGCCGGCCCACGTCATCGGGGTATCGATGGGCGGCATGATCGGGCAGCTCCTGACCGCGCGTCATCCGCAGCGGGTGCGCAGCTTCGTGTGCATGATGTCCACAAGCGGCAGTCGCAAGCTGCCGGGGCCTCGCCTGAGCCTGCAGCTGTCGCTCATAAAGCCTTTCCCGCGGAGTGATCCGGAGGCGCGCATCCGGCGGACCATGGACATTCTGCGGCGAATTGGTAGCGCAACGTATCCGCGTGATGAAGCGGAGCTGCGCGCGCAAGTAACGCGCGAGCTGACGCGCTGCGACTATCCCGCGGGCTACCTGCGGCAGCTCGCCGCCATCGTCGGCTCGCCAAGCCGCCTGTCCCTGCTAGAGCAGATAAAGACCCCGACCTTGATCGTTCACGGCAAGGACGATCCGCTGGTGCCGGTCGCCTCCGCCTACGATCTACATGCGCGAATCCTAGACTCAGAGCTGGAACTTTTGGCCGGCATGGGACACGAGCTGCCAAAAGCCCTCCTGCCGCGCGTCATCGAGCGCATTCTGGCTCACCTGCGCCTGCATTAAGAGCCCGCCGCGCGGACCTCCTGCCGGCTTTGTCCCGTCCGTCCCTAGGGCGGCAAACAATCGCCCTTGTCAGTCTTCCTCCCTCATGTAAAATGCCAAATAAGCAGTTCCCGCTCAATCCACTCAGGCTGCTATAGGAGTGCGCTCATGACTACTCACGCCACTGCATCGGATGCTCAGGATACTTCGGACGCCGGCAGCGCCGCCAGTGCCGCCACCTCGCGCGCGGATGAAGCACGTCAGATTGTGAAGCGGAACGTGTACTGGGCGGTCGGGGCGGGGCTCGTGCCGATTCCGGTCGCCGACTTCGTCGCGATGACCGCGGTGCAGGTCAAGATGCTGAAGGAGCTCACCAAGCTTTATCACCTCCGGTTCTTCGACGACAAGGCGAAAAAGATTGTCGGCGCCCTGGTTGCCGGGACGGGGAGCCTCGCGGTGGCCGGGATGGTCGCGCGCAGCTTCGTGAAGGCGGTGCCGATCGTCGGCCAGGCTATCGGCATCGTCGGTGTACCTGTGCTCTCGGGGGCGCTGACCCAAGCGGTCGGCAACGTCTTCATCATGCACTTCGAGTCGGGCGGGACGCTGCTCAACTTCGATGTCGAGAAGATGCGCGCGCACTTCCAGAAGGAGCTCGCCACCGCCAAGGAGACGGTCAAGCAGGCGCCCGCCGACAAGAAGCCGGCCAAGCACGTCCAGCCGTAAAGGACCCCAGGGCCAACCGCTGCGCACCGATTCCGCAGAAAGATTCCGTTCCGAGCGGAACGGCTTGCGGGATCCAGAGCTCCGACCGAGACCACCAGAGCCATACCCAACCTCACAGCGAACCACGCCCCTTTTCCAGGCTGCCCGCCATCTGAATTAAGCGACACTCCGGCGCTGAAGAAAGAGTCCTGGACAGGGACGTTTCAAGAGATTTTTTTGGCCCGTCGAGAAACCTTAATCGGTCGGTCATAAGATCGGCTTTTGATGCTTTAGGCGGATGCCCAAAAGTCTGGTAGCTGGTGTCGATTTCCAGGGCGTGTGTGCTTGCTTCGCTGGTGGGTCGGGTCGTTGCCTCGGCGCGGGATCGCTACAGTCGCAGCCTGAGGGGTACATCAAGGACAGCGAGAATGCAGAACGAGGCGTTCAGTCTATGAGGATATACTTGCCTCCCTATCGTGAAAATTAATAGCAGAATCCCTTGCCGCTCTGTTGCAATCGAGAGCATGTACAGGAACGCGCCACGGCGAGAAATCTGATCCGGCCCGACTGACGGCGCCTCCGCTTCTTCTGACGCCCCGCTGGGTCTACGCAGCGATAAGTGCGCAGCCGCCGAGCGCCCCGGTGTCCGACGCTCCATAGATAAGGGCGCTACGAGCGGCAGGGGGGCTCGACCAACGCTGGGGACCCAGGCTGGCGAGCGCGTGCGACAGCGCCATGGCCCCGGCTGCGGCGCCAGTGTCTCCATGGGCGGCGCCGACGGCTTGCATGCGCAGCGGCTCCGGCATCCAGGCGACGTTGCGCAGGTAGGCGTACGAGAACTCGCGGCCCCAGAACCCCTCGCCGGGCTGCGCCGAGAATACGGCGTC